>NZ_DASZKT010000020.1:0-21184 GCF_035552695.1 Actinospica sp. | reverse complement strand
GACGGACCAGACGAAGGTGGCCGTGCCCGAGACTCCTGCCGTGTCCTTTGCCGTCACCGTCACCGTGTAGGTCCCGAGCGTGCTGCCGGAACCGGAGATCGTGCCGTTCGACGCGATCGTGATGCCTGGCGGCAGCCCGGTTGCGGTGAAGGTGAGGGTCTGCGACGCGTTGGAGTCCACCGCCTGCATGGCGAACGACATCGCCGTGCCCTTCGGGCTGCTGTAGCCGAAGGGGTTGACGACGCCGACCGTCTCCGCGCCCGGCACGCCCGAGTTCGGCGTGACTCCTGCGCTGAGCGCCGTGTTGGCCAGCGAGACGCCCGCGGCCGCGTTGCCCGCCGCGACCTGCCCGGTGAGCGTGTGGGCGAGGCTGGTCGAGCCGGTCAGCGGCAGGCTGCTTGACCCGTCCCCGACCTTGATCGAGTACGTGCCCGCCTGGGCCTCCCACTGGTTGTCGGCCGGGGACCAGGAGGCCAGGTCGTGGATGGTCAGCGGGAAGGTGACCGTCGCGCTCTGCCCGGGGTTGAGCATGACGCGCTGGAAGCCCTTCAGCTGCTCCGGCGGGTCCTGGCTGGCGGTCGGGTCGCCGACGTACATCTGCGCCACGTCCGCGCCGGCCACCGAGCCGGTGTTGGTGATCGTCGCGGTCGCCGTGGCGTTCCCGTCCGCGTTGAAGGCGCCGATGTTGAGGTTGGAGAAGGAGAACTTCGTGTAGGAGAGCCCGTACCCGAACGGGAAGGCGGGGGTGATGTTCTGCGACTGGTACCAGCGGTAGCCGATGTTCACGCCCTCGCTGTAGGTCACGCCGGTCGAGGTGCCCGGCCACTGCGCGGTGGTCTGCGCCGGAACCTGGCTCAGACTGCTCGGGAAGGTGACCGGCAGCTTGCCCGAGGGGTCGGCGGTGCCGAACAGCAGCGCCGCGACGGCCGCCCCGGTCTCCTGCCCGCCGTACCAGTTCTCGAACACGCCCGCGACCGAGTTCAGCCATGGCATGACCACGGGCGTGCCGCTGTTGATCACCACGATGGTGTGCGGGTTCACCGCGGCCACGTCCGCGATCATCGTCTCGTCCGCGCTGGACAGGTCGAGTGTCTTCAGGTCGCTCTCCTCGCCCTCCGGGAGGCTGACGTAGATGATCGCGTCGGTGGCTGCCTGCGCGGCGGCGACCGCCTGCGGGATGTCGGTGGTGCCGTTGTCGTCGCCGGCGGTGTAGGTGACCTTCACGTTCGGCCCGACCGCGTTCTGGATACCGGTCAGCGGCCAGACCGCGTTCGAGGCGTCGACCCCGCCGCTGCCGCCGCCGGCGATCTCGACCGCGGCGCCGCCGTCGGTGCCGAGCACGGCGATCGACTCGTTGCCGTTCGGGTTGAGCGGCAGCATGCCGTTGTTCTTCAGCATGACCGTGCCCTCCTCACCGAGTTGCAACGCGGTCTGCTGGTGCGCCGCGGTGGTGACGGTGGCGGACAGGGATCCGCTGGCCGGGTTGTCGAACACGCCGAACGCGAACATCTGGGTCAGGATCCGGGCCACGACCGCGTTGAGGGTCGACTGGCTCAGCGTGCCGGCCGACAGGGCGGCGGACACGTTGCTCGCATCGGAGAACGGCATCGCGATGTCCATGCCGCCTTCGGCGTCCGCGACGGCGTTGCCCGCGGCGCCCCAGTCGGAGACGATGAAGCCGCCGTAGTTGGCCTGGTCGTCGAGCCCGCGTTGCAGCATGTCGGCGTTCGCGCAGGAGGGGGCGCCGTTGACCACGGCGTAGGAGCACATGATCGAGGCGGGCGCGGACTGCTCGATGGCAGTCTGGAACGGCGTGAGGTAGAGCTCTTCGAGCGCCTGCTGGCTGACCGTCTCATTGTTGGTGCCGTTCGGGTACTGCTCCTGGTCATAGGCTGCGGCATGCTTGACCTCGGCCATCACTCCCTGGCTCTGCAGGCCGTCGACCTCGGCCGAGGTGACTTGGCCGGCCAGGTACGGGTCCTCGCCGTAGGTCTCGTAGGTCCGGCCCCAGCGCGGGTCGCGTACCAGGTTGGTCGTCGGGCCGAGCGAGATGTTCACGCCCTTGCCGGCGAACTCGGCACCCTTCGCCGCGCCCTCCTGTGCGATCAGCGCCGGGTCCCAGGTCGCGGCCGCGTTCTCACCGTCCGGGAAGGCCGTCACGCCGCCGTTGCCGTCGCCGACTCCGGACGGGCCGTCCTCCAGGTTCAGCGGCGGGATGCACAGATTCGGGATGCCGCCGACCTGGCCGATGTACGACGAACTGCCGTCGCCGGAGGCCAGAGTCACCTCTTCGGCCTGGTCCATGGTGTTGAGCACCTGCTGGACCCGCTGGGCGACCGGCGCGGTGGAACCCACCCACGGGCAGACCCCGTTGCCGCCGTTGCCGGTGCCGCCGGTGACCGGGGCCACGGTAGTCAGGCCATAGACATCGAACTCAAAGATCGAATAGCCCCACTGGGTGGCCCGCACCGTGCCGTACATGCGGATGTAGCGGGCGGTCACGGAGGCGGTGAACGTTTGGCTCCCGCCGGTGCCGGTGGTCGTGGAGTAGAGGTTCGTCCAGGTCGAGTTGTCGTTGGACACCTGGATCTGGAACGCCGACGCGTACGCGGCCTCCCACATGAGGCCCACGCTGCAGATCTGCTGCTGGGCACCGAGGTCGACCTCCAGCCACTGCGGGTCGCTGTACGCGCTCTCCCACCGCGTGCCGGGATCGCCGTCGGTGGCGGCGCCTGCCAGATTGGCAGTGGCGGAGTATGTCGAGGAGGCCGTAGTCGGCTGGTCGAGTGCGAGGTCCTGAGTGCCGCAGTACTCGGTCGGACCTCCGCCGCCGGTGCCGCCACCACCACCGCCGCCCGATCCCTGGGTGAAGGCCATGTAGTGGAAGTTCCAGCCGTTGGTGTCCTGGTCGACGGTGAGCGTCTGCTGGCCGGCAGGCAGGGTGAGGCTGGCGGTGACCGTGGTCCAGGTCTCGTACCCGCCGGTGTTCGGGACGGCGACCGCGCCGGTCAGGTTGGTGCCGGCGGAGTTGGCGATGTGCAACGCGTCGGTGATGCCGTACGGCGAGGACACCCGGAAGCTGACCGTGTAGTTCCCGGCGGTGGCGACGTTGACGGTGTAGTTGAACCACTGTCCCGGAGTGGCCCAGCCTATGTCGTAGGCGCCGCCTGCCGCGGTGGTGTCCTGCGTGTCCGCGGTGGCCTCCAGATCAACCCCGTCGGAACGGTAGCTGTCGGCGCTGCCGTTGGCGGAGGCGACGTTGTACGCCACGCCCTGGCCGCCGGTGTCGTAGTTCGCCGCCTGCACGGTGCCCGGAACCGCGGTCGCCGTACCACCGAAGGGGGCGTCGGCTGCGGCGCGGGCCACGGAGAGCGGACCGGCCAGGGACAACGTGGACAGGATCGCCGCCGCGAGAATCACCCGGATTCTGCGCCGCCGGGGCGGGAGCGGCCTGCCGCGCACGGGCGCGGACAGTCTCAGGAGCGGGAGAGGCCTCATTGCATTTCCCTTCAGTTTGCCTGATCTTCTACCGGCGCCGCCGCGCGGGCGGACGGCGCACGGGTCGGTGGGCCGACCAGCCCGGCCGAGGCCGGAGTCTGCCTGCGGACATCCGCGAACGGCCCGCACCCGCGCGCCCGACTCGGCCGGGCGCTGCCGGCGCGGCGATCCGCGGATTTCCGCAGCGGTGTGTCGGATGGTGCGGGGGTGGTGGCGGGCCGTGGTGCCGCAAAGCGGCAGTTCAGCGCGGCATCTGACGTCTCGCCAGCCGAGAGAGCGCTCTCTGGCGAAGCGTGAGAAGGTGGGAGAGCGCTCTCCGCTTAGAGGTTTATGGCAGGAATCCCGCCATGTCAAGCTTCTGTAACGGATCGCAGAAGTCGATCACCAATGCGCCGCGGATCACCGGTCCCGCGATCCCGCGACTCGTGGCTCCGTCAGCGCCGACAAATGCATCCATGCTGGTGAAAGCGTTATCGAGCCCTACCTGACGAGGCACGCAGAGCTGATTTCTCTGCGGAGAGTCAGAGCTTCCGGCACGCTGACGGCTAGTTGTGCTGATGAGATTCGCGAATCTCGCCGCAGTGAACGCGTTCGCGGCGCCGCGGCAGCTTGCGCTCGGCGATCACAAAAAACGTCGAGTGAGAGAGCGCTCTCTGAGGCTGACCAGATGACGTCACGTCACATGGCGTAGAGCCGTCGCTCCGAGACTGCTGCGTCGGCCAGCTTCGCAGCGGCATCTCGACCCTTCCAGGAGCCCCTGGTCCGCAGATGGCCCCTATAGCCGGGCTCTACTGCCGTACGGTACCTGCGATTGCCCCTGCCGAACCTTTGGTAGGCGACGCGGCCGCGAGCCCCAGGACGAGAGTCCGGGTATCGCGGCCGCGCGCGTGGTCGGCGGCCCCGACGACGGGGGCGACTGCAGGCACGCCATATACACAGGCGATAGCCGGCGCAGATTCGTTACACCCCCACCCGAGCGCCACGAACCGATGGAGCCTCCGGGCTTATGTCGATGACGAGGCGAGCGAGAGCCGAGTCACGCGGCTACTTCGTCATTTGTGCAGCCACGTCGCGCCGAAGGAGGTGCCGTTGAGCGCGCCGTCCTCGGTCAGCAGCGTGCCGTTGCGCTCGAGGTTCGTCGTCTGCAGGGTGCCCTCGCCGGAGAGCTGCTGACCGTTGGCCGTGACGTTGCCGAACTCGATCGAGCCGAAGTCGGGGACGGGCGGGATCGTCTGGCTGCCTATCGCCTCGATGATCACCTCGGCCGAGCTGAGCGCGGCCGAGGCCAGCGTCTTGGTGTACGTCTTCTTCCAGCCGCGCGTCGGGTCGGCGAGCACGAGCGTGAAGGTGCCGCTGCCGTTCGTGATGACGGAGGAGGTCATCGTGTCCCCCGCCTGCACTGTCTCGGTGAAGTAGATCGAGTTGGCCGGGTACATCTCGACCCACGGGTTGTACTGCGTCTTGCCGCCGCTCGTGCAGACCGCGTCCAGGCCGATCTGCTCGACGGTCGAGCTCGTCCATCCGTCGAGCCCGGACCAGAAGGAAACATCGCCCTTGGTCACCGAGCAGTTGAGCGAGGGAACGACCCAGTCGCCGGTGACGGCGTCGTAGGTCTCGCCGGTCACGGCGTAGCCGCCCCAGCTGTTATCCCCGCTGTGCCGAAACCGGTGGGTGTAGTGCGGCACGACCGCCCCGCCGGTGGCGAAGGCCGGGGCGGACACGAGGGCCGTGGAGACGCCCAGCAAGCCGACGAGGGCACGACTGTATACGTGCACGGATCTCCTCAGATGGCGCGCGCGCCGGAAAACGGCGCGGCAGTGGGTGGGTGCGCGGAGTTCGAGAAACCCTGCGCTCACCCGAGGTTCTCGGAGATCGGATTGCCGTTCTACCAGGCGACGGCAAAGACGGAGCAACGGAAAAGCAACACCCTGAGTAGGCTCACACGACGAGCCTTGTCGGGACCGGGTATCTCAGCTTACGAACTTCACGCGCCACGAAGCTCGGCGCCGCGGGGTAGGGGTAAGCCCAGGCCCAAGTCCCCGTGTCGTTCCGTCCAGCGGACCCGAAGAGGCGCTTGGCCGCGGTGGATTGCGTAACGTGCGAGTCCTGGTGCCGTTAGACCACAGACCAACGGAGTACGCATGCGTCACTCGCCATCGCTGCCTGCCTCCCAGGACGTCATCCACTGTGCAGTACGAATCGTGCCTGGGTTCCCGCGATGAGCGGACTGAGGCTGGGCGTCCGCGTCCCGCCCTGCGCCAGGGCCGATCGGCTGGTGGACACGGTGCGCCGGGCCGAAGAACTCGGCCTCGACCGGGTGTGGTTTCCCGACTCGCAGCTGCTGTGGCGGGATGTGTTCACCGTGCTGACCGCCGCCGCTCTCGGGACGGAGCGGATCGGTCTGGGGACCGCGGTGACCAACCTCGCGACCCGGCATCCGAGCGTCGTCGCCTCGGCCGCTCGCAGCGTGGCAGAACTCGCGCCGGGCAGGTTCATCCTCGGGCTCGGCGTCGGCAACAGTTCGGTCGGACCCATCGGATTGCGCCAGAGCAGGGCAGCGGAACTGCGCGAGGGCGTGGCCATGCTGCGCGCCCTGCTGAGCGGAGCGGAGTGGCAGTTCGGCGACCGGGTGCGCTCCCGGCTCCGCGATCCCGGGCCCGAGGTGCCGATCCATCTGGCCGCGAGCGGTCCGCGCAATCTGCGCCTGGCCGGGGAGATCGGCGACGGGGTGATCCTGCTCAGCGGCATCTCCCCGGCGACGCTGGCCGCCGCCACCGCCCGGGCTCGTGAGGGCGCCGCGGCCGCGGGCCGCGGCGCGGCGGTCCCGCTCACGGTCTCAGCGTTCTGCGCCGTCACCGATGACATCGCGACGGCGGCGCGGCAGCTCAAGCCCGTCTGCGCGTCCATCGCCCAGAACGGCGGGGCCGATTTCCTCGCCCTCGCCGGTATCCGGGTGCACGTCCCGGCGAGAGTGGAGGACGTGTATCCGGACCTGGTGCACGCGGAGGACTGGGAGGCGGCCGTGGCGATCTGCTCCGCCTGGGTGAGCGACGAGGCGGCGGTGCGCTTCGCCGAGGAGTTCTGCCTCTTCGGTACCGCGGACGCGATCGCCGACCGCTTGCGGACGCTGCACGCCGCGGGCGTGGGCGAGGTGCTTCTCCAGCACGTCGGCTCGTACGACCTGCCCACGGAGTTGATCGAGACCGTCGGCATGTCGGTGCTTCCCGTGCTCCGCGGACGGTGAGGTCCGCGGACGTTGACGGCCTCGGGTCGGCGCAAGGCCCTGACTCGGGACAGAGCCGCACGCGCTGCCTGGCGAGCCAGGCGTGCCGTGACGACACGCCGGCGCGGCGTAGCCTTCGCGTCGGATGCGCTCCGGTCCGCCGGAGCCGGGCGGGTATCAGGGTACTCAGGGCGTGTCGCTCCATCCGCGGGACGACCGCCGACAGCGGAAACCGAGCGGGGAGCCGGCGGACTGTCGACGCAGGCAAGGGGTGCCGGATCAGCCGGCCGCCCACTCCATCACGATCTCGGCGAACCGTTCGGGCCGCTGTTCCGGGAGCGGCACGTGGCCGCCGGGAACGATCCTGGTCTCGATGGACAGCGCGGCGAACCTCTCCAGCGCGGGCAGGGAGAAGCGGTCGTCCTCCGCGCAGATCGCCAGGGTCCGGGCGGTGACCTCGGCAAGCCGTCGGTCCATCAGGGAGCGGCGGACCGCTTCGTGGCCCTCCTCCACGCGTTCCAGAACGGTCAGCGCGTCGATCATGAAGCGGTTCAGGGCGGCCTCCTCGCCCGGCCGGTAGAACTCCCGCCTCCGGTTCCACAACTCCAGCAGGTGCGAACCGTCGGGCTCGGGCACGACCAGGTCCACCGGTGTGCGCCGATCCGCGGTACGCCGCTTCTCGTCGTCGATGAAGGGAGTTCCGGACAGCAGCAGGCTGGCCACGCGGTCGCGCAGGCGGGCGGCGACCTCCACCGCGATGACTCCGCCGGTGTGGTGCCCGACCAGGTTCAGGCGGTCCAGGCCGAGCGCCTCGACGAGTTGACCGACCGCGTCCGCCCAGCGCTCCACCGAATGGACCCCGGCGGGCTTCGCGGACGCGCCGAAGCCGAGGGTGTCCATGGCGATCGCCCGGTGGCGCGCGCCGACCAGCGGCAATACGTCGAGGTACTCGGTCCATGAGCGCGGAGTCTGATGGAGCATCAGCACCGGCTCGCCGGAGCCGCATTCGACGTAGTGCAGTTGCCCGTAGGTGCTCGGGACGTAGCCCCGGCGCAGTGTGTCGGTCATGCTCTACCTCCGGTCGGTGTCAATGACGGCTCGGCCCTGCGCGCGGACAGGCCGGGCGGAACGGCCGTTTCGGATCTTGGATCGACCGCCCGGCCGCCGCGGAACACCGCGAGCAGCCGGCTGCGGTCGCCGAGCAGCGCCAGGTCGGTCAGCGGATCGCCGTCCACGACAAGAAGATCTGCCCACCGCCCGGGCGCGACCGTGCCGGTCCGCTCGCCCAGGCCGATGGCCTCGGCTGCCGTGGAAGTCGCCGCGACGATCGCTTCCATCGGCGTCAATCCGACCTTGGTACGCAGCAGTTGCAGCTCACCGGCGTGCGAGCCGAAGCGCAGTGTGTTGCCGGAGTCCGTGCCCGCGATGATCCGCACCCCGGAGCGGTACGCCAGCCGGGCCGACTCCAGTCGCTGGACGCTCAGCCGCTCGGCCTTGTCCAGGTGCTCGGCGGCAAGGCCGCGCTCGTGTCCGTGTTCTGTCATGAACTCGCTGATCGAGAGGGTCGGGCAGAGGAACGTGCCGCGTTCCAGCATCAGGTCCACGAGGCGTTCGTCGAGATCCGACCCGTGCTCCAGGGTGTCCACCCCGGCGGTGAGCGCCGCCTCGATGCCGGGCCGGGTGTGGGCGTGCGCCGCGACCCGCAGGCCGAGCGCGTGCGCCTCATCGACGATCGTGTCGATCTCGGCCTGGGTGTAGTTGCGCCATTCCGTGCGGTCGCCGATCGAGAGGGTGCCGCCGCTGGTACAGATCTTGATCAGGTCGACGCCCATCCGCGCGTACTCGCGGACCCGCTTACGGCACTCCGCGACACCGTCGGCCGGGGCCCACATGCGGCGCTCGTCGAGCGTCGCCGGACAGAACATGTCCCCGTGGCCCGCGGTCATTCCGACCAGGCCCGAGGCGACGACCCGGGAGCCGTCCAGCACCCGCGCTTCAAGCACATCGCGCACGGCGACCTCGAGCCGGGACCCCGCCGCGTCCCGGATGGTGGTGAATCCGCAGCGCAGTGCGGTACGGGCGTTGGCCACGGAGTGCAGGGTCTGCTCCTCGGCGGCGGTGAATATGTTCCAGAGGTGTATGTCGCTCGGTTGGGGACCGGCGTTGGAACGGAGGTGCACGTGGCAGTCGATCAGGCCCGGCAGCAGGGTTGTGCCGCGCAGGTCGTACACCGCGTCCCCGGGGCCGACGCGCACGTCCGCGGCCGGGCCGACCTCGGCGATCAGTTCGCCTTCGACCACCACGGAGACGTCCTGCCGCGGGGCCGTGCCGGTTCCGTCCACCAAAGTGACCCCGCGGAGAATCGTTCGCTCTGTCATCCACGCTCCTTCATTCGCCCAGGGCCGTACTCGGCCGCTCCCCACCCTGCCCACCGCCGCTCCGCCGAGGCCAGCGAAAAGGTCCGCTGTCCGGAACGGCCCGCTCGCGCAAACGCGGAAAGCAGGCGTACAGCTGAGGAGTGACAAACCCATCCATGGCTTCGCCCAGCTCCATCACCGACACCGCGAGCGCGCTGCGCATCCGTGGCGCGAGGCTCGTCGACGGCACCGGGACCGCCCCGGTCGAGGACGCCGTCCTGCTCATCGACGGCGGCACGCTGCGTTACGCGGGCCCCGCGCCTCAGGCGCCTCAATCGCCTCCCGGTGTCGCCGAACTGGACGCCGCGGGCCGCACCGTGCTGCCGGGATTCTTCGACTGCCACGTGCACCTCGGCTTCGCGCACGGTTCTCCGCACGCCCGGCGTGGTGAGCTTGACCCGGTACTGCTCACCCTGGACACCGCCGACCGCCTCCGGCAGACGCTGGAGGCGGGCATCACCACCGCCAGAGATCTCGGCGGGCTGCCCGCCGGTTACCGCACCGCGGTGGCGGCCGGACGGATCGTCGGTCCCCGTCTGCACACGGCGGTGCGGATCATCAGCCACACCGGCGGCCACGCCGACGTGCGACTGCCCGACGGCACCGACCTCAGCGGCGGCATGTCGGAGATCGCCGACACCGCCGACGAGGCCCGGCTGGCCGTGCGGCGTGTGCTGCGCGACGGCGCGGACCTGGTCAAGGTCTGCGCCACCGGCGGGATGGCGAGCCCATACGACCAGCCCGAGGACGAGGGACTGCTGGAGGACGAGATCCGAGCGGTCGTCGACGAGGCCCGGCGACACGGCGGCAAGCCGGTCGCCGCGCACGCACAGGGCACGGCGGGCATCCTCAACGCGCTCCGCGGCGGAGTCACCAGCCTGGAGCACGCATACGGCCTCGACCGACATGCCCTCGAACTCTCCGGCGAGCAGGACGTGTTCATCGTCCCGACGCTCTCCACGGTGTACGCGGGGATCGACCGCGACACCATGCCTGACTACCACTACCAGAAGAAGGTCCGCTGGTCCGGCATCACCAAGGAGAACATCGCGCGCGCGATAGAGCACGGCGCACGGATCGCGCTCGGGACCGACGCCGCCGTCGGCCCGCACGGCCGGAATCTCATGGAACTGAGCTACCTCGCGGACCTCGGGATGAGCCCGATGGACGCGATCGTCGCCGGCACCCGCACGTCCGCCGAGCTGCTCGGCGTCTCCGACCGGCTCGGCACCCTGGAGCCCGGCAAGGCCGCGGACCTCGTCATCTGCGACGGGGATCCGCTCTCGGACATCGGAATCCTGGGGATTCCGTCGAACATCCGATGCGTCGTACAGGACGGAGTCATCCGCAAGAACACCCTCTGAGCCGATCGGGGCGGGCCCGCGCGACGCGCCGCGGGCCCGTCCCTCGTCGTCTCAGGCTCCTTCCACCGCTTCCGCCGCCTCCGGCGCCGGGGCCAGCACTTTCCGCGCGGCTTCGAGCCCTGCGATGACCACGATGTTGACGGCCAGGCCTGCGAGCCCCGGGGAGAGCTGTCCCAGACTCAGCACCGGGGCGAAGCTCTGCACGATCACGACGGCCACGCCGACGACGGTGCCGAGGACCGCGCTCGTCCTGGAGATCAGGACCCGTTCACCGAACAGCGCCGCGGCGGTGGCCGGGGCCAGTTGGCTCAGTCCGCTGAAGGTGAGCAGGAGCAGGTTGGCCAGCGAGTCGGGCCGGAGGAGCGCCAGCACCAGTGCCAGTCCGGTCAGCAGGACGACCGTGATCTGGTTCGTCCGGTACTGCCCGCGTTCCGAGCGCACCCGCACCACGTTGCGGGCGACGAGCGGGCAGATCCCGACGAGGATGCCGGCCGCGGGCACCATCGCGGCGGCGATACCGCCGACCGCCACCACCCCGACCAGCCAACCGGGCAGGGCCCGCTGGGCGAGCGTGAACAGCGCGGCGTTCGCGTTGCCGGACCGCGATCCCAGCACCGCCATGGCCACGAAACCGAGCACGACGGGCAGCACCAGGCAGAGCGAGTACAGCGGCAACACGACATAGTTGCGCCGCAGCACCCGCGCGCTCCGGGCGGAGAGCACGCTCGGCCAGTTGTGCGGGGCCGTCAGGAAGACGATTCCGACGAGGCTGATCAGGACACTGCTGGCGAACCAGGTGGCGCTGTGCGAGCCCGCATGAATGGACAAGGCCTCGGGCATTGCGGCCTGCACATGCTCGAACAGGTGCGGGATGCCGCCGTAGAAGTGCGCCGGCAGGACCGCGACCAGCACCACAAGGACCACGAGCATGATCGCGTCCTTGAAATAGGACGTGATGGCGACGCCCCGCAGCCCGGACCAAAGGACGAAGCCCACCACGAGCACGAAGGCACCCACCATGCTCCAGTCGGCCGACCTCTTGTCGCCGGTGGCGAACTGGACGATCTGCCCGAGACCGGTGATCTGCAGTTGGAGATACGGCAGCAGGAAGACGGTGCCCAGGACGCCGACGAGCCAGCCGAAGAACCTGCTGCGGTAGACGTCCTCGAAGAAGTCGGCCTGGGTGATGTATCCGCGCCCCGCGGCCTTGCGCCACAGCACCGGCGCGACGAGATACAGGCCGAGATATGCCAGCGGCGTATAGACCAGCGGATAGAGCGAGGCCGTGCCCACACTCGCGGAGAGGGCGACCAGGCCGACGAAGGTGAAGGTGGTGAACGACTCCCCGGCCTGGAGCAGCCAGGTGGTCGCCATGCCCAGCCGTCGGCCACCGACCGCCCACTCCCCCAGATCGATGGCGGAACGCCGCCGGCTCAGGAATCCGAGACACCCGATCAGCAGGGTGCCCACGATGACGACCGCGAGGACCGAGGTCACTCCTGCTCACCTCCGCGTGCCCTCTCGAAATAGGCGAGGACCGCGCTCACCGAGGCGGCGGACAGGACCATCCACCAGACGAGCGAGGGAAGGCCGAGCCAGACGTGCGGGCCGTCCACCGCCGGAACAGCGATGCCGACCAGATAGAGAACCGGGGGAATCACACTTGCCAGCCACAGTTTCCAGCGTCTTTCCATGCCACTCCTTATCCGCGTGAGCGCGGGATCGGATACGCGTTGTTCACACAGGTCGACCGGCGAGAACAATGGCCGAATACGAGTTGTCCGTGCTGTCCGCCGGAGGAATCGGCACGATTATTCGGATCGCCGAACACGCGGACAAGCAGGGGGTTCCGCTCACCGGACCCGGCTGCGCGATGTCTTCGACCACTGTCATCCGGCGCCGCCCTGCGGATGGTCGCCGACCAGCGGCGTGTCGAGGCCGATCTCGCCGCCCAGCTTGCCGGCCCCGCCGGGATCTCCCAGCGGCTCGGCACGGCCGGGCAGGGGCTCGGCGAAGAACGCGTGCGAATCGGCGACGAATGCGGCGCGATCCGGGTCGCTGCGGGCCGTTCGATCGACGAAGATCGCCCCGACCGGGCACTCCGGTTCGCACGCGCCGCAGTCGATGCATTCGTTGGCGTTGATATAGCTCTTGCGCTCGCCGACGTAGATGCAGTCCACGGGACACACATCGAGGCAGGCTCGATCGGTGACGTCGATGCAGTCGGCGCCGATCACATAGGCCATGAGAGGTTCTCCGGATTGTTCAGGAGGATTCGGTGGAGTGGCCGGGGAAGAGCGAGAGCTCGGGGTCCAGTTCGACGGCCGCGTTGTTCACGGCAGTGGCGACCTCGCCGAAGCCGACCGACATCAGCCGGACCTTGCCGGCGTATTCGGTCACGTCGCCCGCCGCGTAGACCCGGTCCCTGCTGGTGCGCATGCGCGAATCGACGACGAGATGCCGCCGCGTCAGGTCCAGGCCCCACCCGGCGATCGGGCCGAGATCGCTGACGAAACCGAGCGCCGCGACGACGCTGTCCACGTCGTACACGCGCGGTCCGTGCTCGCCGCGCACCCGTACGTGCGCCTGGCGTACGACGCCGTTGCCGGTGAGGGCTTCCACCTCGGCCTCGGTCACGAGGCGTACCCCGCATGCGCGCAGCGCCGCGAGGCTCGCCGCGTGGGCCCGGAAGGTCGCGCGGCGGTGCACCAGAGTGACCGACCGGGCGATCGGGTGCAGTGCGAGAGCCCAGTCCACCGCGCTGTCGCCGCCGCCGACCACGAGGACGTCGTGATCGGCGTGCCGGCCGGGGTCGGGGACGAAGTAACTCAGGCCACGGCCGAGGAACTCCTCGCCGGCGGGCAGCACCCGGGGAACGAAGGTGCCGATGCCCGCGGTGACGATCAGCGCGCCCGCGGTGATCCGTGAACCGTCCGCGAGGGTGACCCGGGGCCTGCCGTCGGACGCGTAGACGAGTTCGACCGCCTGGTGTCCGAGCAGGTGGACGGGCGCGTAGGCCTCGGCCTGCTCGACGAGGGCGGCGACGAATTCGCGGCCGCGCATCCGCGGGATTCCCGCGACGTCGCGGATCTCCTTCTCCGGATACAGGGCGCTGATCTGCCCGCCGACCTGGGGTAAGGCGTCGACGAGGACCGTGCGCAGGCCGCGGAACCCGGCGCAGTACGCGCCGTAGAGCCCGGTCGGTCCCGCGCCGATGATGAGGATGTCCGTCTCCAACTGCTGCACGCTCGCCACCGTAGGGACGTTCGCGCGGCTCGCCGCGTCTCGCGGACCGTTGACCGGAACACGGGCCCGATCGCGGATCGCGGTTCGGTCAGCGGACCGCGCTCCTTTGCGCCGGACCACCGCGGTGGTGGGCTCGGGGCATTGCGGTCGCGCGGCGGCCGTCTGAACCGAATGGAGCGGAGCGATGATGCGTGGAGAGAGCGGCGCGCCGGAGGTCTCCTCGCCCCCTCGACGGTCCGGGCCGCGCGAGCCGGGCCGGCAGGACTGGTCGAGCTGGCCGCACTACCAGGCCGCGGCGAGCGGCTTCCGCGGCTACTGGTACCCGGTCGCGTTCTCGTCGCGGATCACCGGTCGGCCCACGCAGGTCACCCTGCTCGGCGAGAAGATCATGCTGGTCCGCGACGGCGGCACGGTCTTCGCGCTCAAGGACCGCTGCCCGCACCGCGGCGTGCCGCTGAGCGAGGGGAAGCGGCAGTTCCCGGGAACCGTCTCGTGTGCTTACCACGGCTGGACCTTCGGTCTGGCGGACGGCGAGCTCAAGGCGGCGATCACGGACGGACCGGCTTCGCCGATCTGCGGCAAGGTGCGGCAGCCGACCTACCCGGCGGCCGAGCGGCTCGGCATGGTCTGGGTATACGTCGGCGAGGGCGAGGACGCGCCGCCGATCGACGAGCAGTTGCCGGAGGAACTCGTCGACAACCCGGCCGTCGTCGGCGCGCGGATCCAGCGGCGCACCGGCAACTGGCGTTTCGCCTGCGAGAACGGCTACGACGAGGGGCACGCGAAGTACCTGCACCGCACCGCGCTCTGGCGCGTCTTCAAGTCGATGCCGGTATGGAACGAGACCCGGATCGAGCGGCGCGGCCGGTGGATCTACCGGGTGCAGGAGAAGCAGTACTGGGACGCGGACTTCCCCGGCCTCGGCACGTGGAACAGCCAGGCCTGGTACAAGCAGCGGCCGCCGAAGGACGTGACGAACATCGGCAACACCGGCTCGCACCGCGAAGTCGACCCGGTGATCGCGGCGCAGGAGTTCCCCGGCTTCGCCTCGGTGAGCATGCCGGGCGTGCTGCGGATCGTCTATCCGACCTTCATCCACTACGAGTTCTACGTCCCGATCGACGCCGAGCACCACCTCTACGTCGGGGTCATGGCGAACTTCTCCCGGGGCATCAGGACGCTGCCGTTCTACGTCAAGTACCTCGGCTTCGTGCGCTGGCTCTTCCACGGCCAGTTCTCGGCCCAGGACAAGTGGATGGTCGAGATCACCGACGCCCCGCCGGAGAAGCTGTACCGCCCGGACGACTCGCTGCTCAAGTGGCGCAAGCTCGCCGAGGACACCTGCGAGGGGCGTGCCGCGCGGCCGAAGGACGGGGGCTGACCGGCCATGGCGAGGATCGTGCTCGGGGTCGGCGCCTCCCACTCGACCCTGATGAACACGCACTGGGACCAGGTGGTGGACGTGGAGGGGGCCACCCGTTTCCGCGACGCGCTCGACCGCGCGCGGGAGGCGATCGCGGCGGCGCGGCCCGACGTCGCGGTCATCATCGGTTCGAACCACTTCCGCGGCTTCTGGCTCGACCTGATCCCGGCGTTCGCGCTCGGGGTCGGCGAGGTCATCGGCTCCGGCGAGGCGAAGACGCCGGCCGGGCCCCAGCTGACCGACCCGGGCTTCGCCCGGCGGCTGGCCGAGGAACTCGTGGACCGCGGCACGGAGGTCGCGATCTCGGCCCGGATGCAGATCGACCACGGCCAGACGCACGCGATCCAGTACCTGTTGCGTGATCTGCCGGTGCCCATGGTTCCCTTGGTGGTCAACGTCTTCGCCGCACCGCTGCCCCGAGTCTCGCGCTGCGTCGAACTCGGCCGGAACCTCGCGTCCGCGGTGGCGTCGCTCCCGGAGGACCGGCGCGTCGTCGTCATCGCCTCCGGAGGGCTCTCGCACCGGCTGCCCTGGCCCGCCGACTGGCGTGATCCCCATGGCGAGGACGAACAGTTCCTGGTCGAGGCGTGGCTGAACGGGCGCGGCGACTGGGAACGCTACGACGCCCGGCGCCGCGGCATCATCACCGCGGCCCGGCCGAACATCTTCACCGAGTTCGACGAACGTTTCCTGGCAGACCTCGAACACGGCGCACTCGCCGCGTACGCCGGACTGACGAGCGCCGAGATCGAGGCCGCGGCGGGCAACGGCGGCCAGGAACTGCGCACGTGGCTCGCGATGGCCGCCGCGCTCGGCTTCGCTCCCGGCACGGCGCTCGCCTACGCGCCGATGCCCGAATGGCTGACCGGCATGGGTGTCGCCGTCATCCAAGCCCCGGAGGAGGCGATCGCATGAACGACCCCGTTGCCCGGATCATGGCGGGAATCACCGAGGACAGGCTGCGTGCCGCCGCCCACGCGCTGACCGACATCCCGAGCCCGACCGGCCGGGAGGCGCCGCTCGCGCGTCTGCTCGCCGAACGGCTGACCGCAGCCGGGTTCCGCGCGAGCGCGCAGCATATCGACGAGCACCAGGCCAACGCCGTCGGCCGGCTGCGCGGACGCGGTGGCGGACGCGACGGCGGTGCGGACCTGATGCTGTACGCGCCGATCGACACCCTCACCACCGGCGATGAAGGCCTCGACCTGCCGTGGATCGGCTCCGAGCTGCGCCCGGACATGCGGGCCGCCGCGCGCGACGAAGGGCCGTTCGTCTCCGGGCTCGGGGCGGGCAACCCCAAGGGCCACGCGGCGTGCGTCCTGGTCCTCGCCGAGGCCTTCGCCGAATCAGGCATCGAGCACGGCGGCGACCTCATCGCGGCCTTCGGCGCCGGCGGCATGCCGACGAACGCGATCGACGCACCCGGCTATCCGGCCCGAGCCAACACCGGCCAAGGCGTCGGCTGCTCCTACCTGCTCGAACGCGGCTGGTACGCGGACCACGCGGTGATCGCCAAGCCCGGTGACTTCGTCGCGCACGAAGAGGTGGGCCTGTGCTGGTTCGAGATCACCGTCCCCGGCATCCACACCTATGCGGGCAGCCGACACCGCCTGCCCTACCGCAATCCGATCGTCACCGCCGCAGAGGTCGTCACCCGCCTCGAGGCCTGGCTCGCCGACTATCCGGCCCGGCATCGCACCGGCACCGCTGCGCCGCAGGGGATCATCGGCTCGATCGCGGGCGGCTGGGAACGCATGCTCGCGGTCACGCCCGCGGTCTGCCGGATCCGCCTCGATGTGCGGATCGCTCCCGGCACCGCGCCGATGGACCTCAAGCGGGAGCTCGCGGCGTACGTCGCGCGGCTCGCCGACGAATTGGACGCGGAACCGGGTGTCGAGATGGTTCTCGCGGTCCCCGGCACGCATACGCCTCCTGACGCCCCGATCGTGCGCGCGGCCGTCGAGGCCTGGGAGGGCGCGAGCGGACTGCCGCACGAGCCGGTGCCCGACAACAGCGGAGCCACAGACGCGAACATCCTGCGGGCCCGCGGAATCCCGACCGCGCGCGTCGGAATGCCGAAGGTGGTCTCCGACGAGTTCGACGTCGACTTCTCTCGCGGCATGAACACCGTCGATGTCAGAGCCATGCGACGGCTCTGCGAGGTGCTTGCCCGCATCGCACTCACGATCACGAAGGGAAAGCAATGACCCCAGCCCCCGAGAGCCGCTACGCCGACGGCGCGGGCGTCCGCTATCACTACCACGACCTCGGCTCGGGACCCGACACCGTCTTCCTGCACGGCGGCGGCCCCGGCTGCACCGCCTGGAGCGACTTCGGCCCCGTCGCGCGGCTGTTCGCGGCCGACCGCCGCTGCCTGCTCGTGGACATCCACCAGTACGGCAGGTCGGAGAAGTCGCGCATCGTCGGGCCGATGTGGGACCACCACGCCGCGAAGACCGTGGGCCTGCTCGACACGCTCGATGTGGACCGCGCGGATTTCGTCTGCAACTCCTGGGGCGGGACCATCGCGCTCAACCTCGCGGCCAGGTATCCCGAACGGGTGCGATCCCTGGTGATCACCGGCAGCATGCCCGTGTTCCACGGCCCGCTCGCCCCGCTGCCGGAGGGCGGCCGCCGCGGACGCAACGCCCGCGACGCCTACTACGGCGGCGAGGGTCCGACCCGGGAGAAGATGCGCAAGCTGATCACGACCCTGGAGTGGTACGACGCCGACGCGCTGCCTGAGGAGACCCTCGACCTGCGCTACGAACAGAGCCTTGATCCGGGCGAACGCGAACTCGCGGCGATGTCCGACTCGCCGCGCGGGGACTGGCAGGACCTGTCCGGCGAACTCGCCCTGATCCAGGCGCCGACGCTGTTCATGTGGGGCATGCAGGACGCCTTCCTCACCCCGGACTACCCGCTGATGCTCGCGCGCATGGCGCCGCGCGGCAGCCTGCACGTGATGGACCGCGCCTCGCACCACCTCCAAGAGGAGCGGCCGGAGGCGTACCACGCGGTCGTCAGCGGCTTTCTCGGCTCCTTTGCCGACATCGCCGACATCGCCGACGCCGAGGCGGTGGCCCGATGAAGCATCGTCGGCTGTTCGGCGCACTGTGCGCGGCGCTCCTCGGCTGCGCGGTCCTGCTGCCGCGGATCGCGGCCCGTAGCAACACCCAGGTCCATCGCATCAACCAGCGCTGAATCGGAGATCCCGCATGACCATCTGGACCGAACTGAGCCCGCTGCCGTTCCGCGTCGAGTACGCGGATGCGAACGGCGTCCGGACCCGCGCGCTGCGAGCCGGTGATCCCGAAGCCCCGGCCGTCGTTTTCCTGCACGGCACGAGCGGCCACCTCGAGGCCTTCACCCGCAACATCGCGGCCCACGCCGACTACGACGTGCACGCCGTCGACATGCTCGGCCACGGCTACACCGGCAAGCCCGCGCGGCCGTACGAGATCGCCGACTACGTCGCGCATCTGCTGGACTATCTGGACGCGGTCGGCGTAGAGCGCGCGCACGTCGTGGGCGAATCGCTCGGCGGCTGGGTCGGGGCACGGGCCGCGATCGAGCACCCGGAGCGCGTACTGAGCCTCCAATTGCTGTGCGCGGGCGGCACCGTCGCCAATCCCAAGGTGATGGACCGCATCAAGTCGAGCACGCTCCAGGCCGTCACCAGTGACGACGTGGACCTGACCCGCCGGCGGCTGCGGCTGCTGATGGCTGACGACGCGGACGCGACCGAGGAACTGGTCGAGGTGCGGCATGCGATCTACCACGCCCCCGACTTCGTGGCCAACGTCGAGAACCTGCTCTCGCTCCAGGAGATGGAACGGCGCAAGCGCAACCTGCTGCGCCGCGGGGACCTGGCGCGCATCACCCAGCCGACGCTGATCGTCTGGGGGCGGCAGAACCCGTTCGGCGAGGTTCCCGAGGCGAATGCCATGCACGAGGCCATCGGCGGGTCGCGGCTCGAACTGTTCGAGGACTGCGGGCACTGGCCGCAGCACGAGAAGGCCGAGCTCTACAACCCGATCAGCCTCGAGTTCCTCCGCAAGGCGGGGAACTGAAGATGGCGACGATGCGCGCTGCGCGGTTCCACGCCTGGGGCGCGGCGCCCGTCGTCGAGGACGTGCCGGAGCCGATCAGGGAACCGGGCCGGGTGCTCGTCGAGGTGCGGGCGAGCGCGGTCGCCCACCTCGATGCGACGGTCTCCGGCGGCGAATTCGGGATGCGGCCTCAGCTCCCTTATATCGGCGGCGTCGAGGGGGCGGGGATCGTGCTGGAGGCCGACGCCGACGGTCCGGCCCCGGGCACCCAGGTCGTCTTGCGCGGCGGCGGCCTCGGCATACTGCGCGACGGTACCTGGACCGAGCGCGTGAGCGTGTCGGCCAAGGCCGTGATGCCGCTGGCCAGGCCGCTGCCGCCGGAGATCGCCGCGAGCTTCTTCGTTCCGGCCACGACGGCGTATATCGCGCTGCACGACGTCGCCCGGCTTGCTCGGGATGACGACGTGATCGTCGTCGGCGCGGCCGGGGCCGTCGGATCGATGATCGTGCAGCAGGCGCTGGCCGCCGGAGCCCGCGTCACCGGCGTCGCACGAGACACCACGGGGGTCCCGAAGGGCGCGACCGCCGTCCACGCCGAGGACGCCGACGCCATGGCGCAGCTGACCGCGGGCCGCACCGCCTCCCTGCTCGTCGACACGATCGGCGGCCGGGCGCTGGCCGAGCGCACCCGCTGGGTCCGTCCCGGCGGGCGCGCGGTCGTGATCGGCTACACGGCGGGCCCGTGCGCGGAACTCGACCTGCCCTCCTGGCTGCTCGACGACGTCGCGCTGCTGCCTGTGAACATGATCCGACGGGAAAGACGTGCCCGAGAGGTCGCCGGCGGGCTTGTCGACCTGCTCGCGGACGGCGCCATGAGCCTGTCCGTGGACAGGTTCGCACTGGCCGACGCCGCGCACGCCCTCGAGCGGCTGCGCTCGGGACGGGTCCGCGGCCGTGCCGTCCTCACCCCTTGATCCACGTTTCGGACAGCGCGCACCCGGTCCGGTCAGCGGACCCGATCCGTTGACCGGACCGGGTGCGGTGGCCGATTCTGGCCTGGTGAGCCAGCCACCGGCCCTGCCCGCCAGCTTCCCCGCCGCCGACGGCGGGATGAACAGCGTGCTCGGCAAGGTGCAGCACATCCTCGAGGCCTTCGGCCCCGACGACGAGTACCTGAGCCTGAGCGAGATCGCCCGCCGCTCCGGCGTGGCCAAGGCCTCCGTACACCGACTCGGCCAGGAACTCGTGCGCTGGGGCGTGCTGGAACGCCGCGGCAGCGACTACTGGCTGGGCATGCGGCTGTTCGAGATCGGGCAGCGGGTGCCGCGCCAGCGCATCCTGCGCGACGCCGCCCGACCGTACATGGAGGACCTGTTCCAGGCCACCGGCGAGACGGTGCACCTCGCCGTGCTCGACGGCCTCGAAGTGCTGTACCTGGAGAAGATCACCGGCCACGGCCAGGTCCGCCCGACACGCGTGGCCGGGCGGATGCCGCTGTACTGCACCGCGACCGGCAAGGCGCTACTCGCCTTCGGTCCGCGCTCGGTCGTGGACGAGGTGCTCGCCCTCCCGATGCCCCGGCTGACCCCGCACACCGTCTGCGTGGCGGGGCTGTTGCGCCAGGAGCTCGCGAAGGCGCGCGAGCTCGGCTACGCGCTGGAACGGGAGCAGACCCGGATCGGCTACATGAGCCTGGCGATCCCGCTGACCGGGGCCACCGGAACCACGATGGGCGCGCTGTCGGTGACCGCCCCCGTCTTCCGCGCGGACGTGAAGAAATACGTCGGGCTGCTCGACATGGTCGGACGGCGCATCACCAAGACCGTCACCTCGATGAGCGCCGACTGACGCCCCGTCTCCCCGGTTTTCGTAAACACCGTGCGCGCGGTTCGCTGAGCGGACCGCGGAACGGACGCGAGCGCGACGGACGGCCGAATAATCGGGTAACCCCCGATGACCGT
>NZ_DASZKT010000019.1:0-10635 GCF_035552695.1 Actinospica sp. | reverse complement strand
CGGAGCGGAACACGCGACGAGGGCCCGCGACGCGCTTGATGGCGCGTCGCGGGCCCTCGTCCGACACGGCGTCGGATCCGTTGCCGTGCCACGCGGTGTTCGTCTCAGGTCCTCGAGCCCCCGCCCGCGGCCGACCCACGTGGCCGCGGACGGGGTACCCGGGTCTGCTCGGCCACTCAGGCCTTGTGCTTGGCCACGTAGGTCTGCGCGGTCTCGGCGACCTTCTGGGCGGTCTGCGCGACCGGCGCGGCGGCCTGCTGCATCGGCGCGGCGGCGGCGTTCTGGCCGCCGATCAGCGGCAGGTTCTGGGTGACCCCGCCGACCACCGGCAGGTTGCCGACCGGCAGGGCGGACAGCGGGCCGCCGCCGTTGCCGCCGGTGACCGAGCTCAGCACGCCGCCCGCGACCGGGAGGCTGCCGAGCGGGCCGCTGCTGTTCGCGGCGTCGCCGAGGACCGGCAGGTTCGAGCCGACCGGCAGGCCCTGGGTCAGGCTGCCGACGGCGGGCAGGTCGCCGACGACCGGCAGGCTCGCGGCCTGAGCGCTGGCGGCCGCGACGACCGGGACCGCGATGGCTGCGGTCGCGGCGGCGGCAGAGGCGATACGGCGTCCGGCGTGCTTCATGGTGTTTCCTCTTCTTCGGTGAACTGGGGAACGACGGGGACATGCATTTCTCGTTCGTTCACGGAGATTTACGAGTGGGATCGGGCTGAGGTTGCGGCCGAACGTGGTAACGATTCGGTAAATAGAAGAGTTTCGGAATTCAGTTGTCCAATCATGGTCTGGTATACGGATACGCAAAACGGCCCGCCCCGTCGAACGGGTGCGGGCCGTTTCCGGCGGGTCGTCAGAGCCCGCTGACCGCTCCGACCGTGCCGAGCACGGGGCTGTTGTTCCCCACCATCTCGCTGACCGGCACCGCCGCCGTGAGGCCGCCGACGTTGCCGAAGACCGGCAGCTTGGACTGGCTCAGCGAGGTGGTGACGTCGCCGACCGTCGGCACGCCCTGCTGATGCAGCTGTGTGACGAGCGGCTTCGCCTGGCCGACCACTCCGCCGGTCAACTCCATGCTCTTGCCGCCGAAGCCGTTGGTGAGCGTGCCCACGGTGCCGTCCTGCAGCAGCGTCGGCGCGAGTTGCATCGGCTGGCCGGCCATCGCCGGGGCGACCTCGTGCACCAGGCCGCTCACCGGCACCACCGTGCTCAGCTTGTTGGTCAGCTGGGTGGTCTTCGCGGCCAGGTCGGCGGTCTCGGCCGTGGCCTGGCCCGTCGTCACCGCCTCCCGCGTCTGCGCCTGCGGGGTGACCGAGCCGACCAGGCCGCCCTGCAGGTCCCCGGTGTCCACCGCCGAGGTCACCGCCCTGGTCAGCGTCCCGGCCAGCGGCAGCACGCTCTCCACCGGACCGGCCATCGTGGCGACCTGCAGCGGCACGGTGGTGCCGAGCGGCAGCGCGGGCAGCGGGGCGGCGGCGGAGGGAGCCGTGTCCGCGAACGCGCTCCCGGCCGCCACGATCGGCAGCGCGCCGGCGGTGAGCACCGCGGCGGTGGCGGCCATCCTCCGGCCCGTGCTCCCGTGCGGTTTGCGGTGTTTTCCGGTCATGGTGCGGCTCCTGTCCGACTGAACACAGAACGAGTTGACACCGTTTTATCGGACCGAGGGCGTCTCAGGTTGCGGTTCGGGCAGGTAAAGAAATGATAACTTCGGCCGAGCGGGGGAATTCGAAGTCACATATGTTATATGTCAGATCTGATCTGCTGACTTTTCAGGAGCCCTGGGTCATCGTGAGGATGACCCGGCCGGTGGGAGCGTCCGCGGGCGAGGCGGTCTGCCAGCTGTTCGAGTTGTTCGACGCCGACCAGGTCTTCCCGTCGTAGCCGACCTGCGTGATGCCGAGCACCTCCGCCTTGGAGACGGCCCAGTTCGCGTATCCCCAGCCGCGTTCGGTCGCGGCCGTGCCGCTCAGCGAGTTCGGCACCGCCAGCGAGAAGGCGCGTGCGCTGCCCGAGACGTCCTCGACCGACGCCGTGCCCCACTGCTTCTCCGCGTCGGTGACCACGGACTGGCCCAGCGTCGTCAGGCCCGAGCCGTCGGTGGCCTGCGGCGAGAAGGTCGGTCCGTTCAGCGTGCAGGTCAGCGCGCCGCCCGCGGTTCCGGTGAACACCTTCATCAGCACCACCCCCTCCTGCTCGCGGGTCGCGTACGCGTCCGGGTAGGCGGAGTGCTGGACGTCCTGCGCCGCCACGGTCAGCGACAGGTTCTGCCAGTTGGAGACCTTCAGCAGCGCGTTGTAGAACGCCGTGGACGAGTACGTCGTGTCCATGATCTCCGACGCGGTGCCCCAGCCCTCGGACGGCCGCTGCTGGAACAGGCCCAGCGAGTCGCGGTCGCCGCCGGTGACGTTGTAGAACTTCGACTCCTGCCGCGCGGTCGCCTCGGCGATCTCGATCCCGAACGACGGCACGCCGAGCTTGATCCCGACCGCCGCGATCGTCGACGCGTTCTGCATCTGCTCGAGGTCGTAGGTATAGCTCTGGCTCTCGGCGGTGGCCACGCACTGCGAGGTGTTGAACAGCGAGATGCCGCCCAGCTTGTGCAGCAGCCAGATCCCGAGCCCGGCGAGCACGGCTGCCACCACCAGCACCACTACCAGTCCGGTCCAACATCCGCTGCGCTTCTTCTCGCTCATCGCCCCACACCGTACGCGATTCCGCGTTTCGAACTGATCCGTAGCCCGTCACAGCTCCGCATTAAGATGCCGCCATGACCGTGCCACAGACGCCCTCCGCCTTCGCCTCCCCGATCCCCTCCGTCATCGACGAACTGTGGGACCGCCGCGCCGAGCTCTCCCCGGCCGACGCCGAGGCCCGCAAGCTCGTCGTCGAGGCGGTGGACCTGCTCGACACCGGCGCCGCGCGGGTCGCCTTCGTGGACCCGGCCACCGACGAGGTCGTGGTGGACGAGCGGGCCAAGCGCGCCATCCTGCTCACCTTCAAGGTGCTCGAGATGGTGCAGAACAAGGTCGGCGACTTCTACCAGCACGACAAGATGCCGCTGAAGACCACCTTCGACGGGGTGCGCGTCGTGCCCGGCGCGGTCGCCCGCTGGGGCAGCTACTGCGCGCCCGGCACGATCCTGATGCCCTCCTTCATCAACATCGGCGGGTACGTGGACTCCGGCACGATGGTCGACACCTGGGCCACCGTCGGATCCTGCGCGCAGATCGGCAAGAACGTGCACCTGGCCGGCGGCGTGGGCATCGGCGGCGTGCTCGAGCCGCCGAACGCCAAGCCGGTGGTGATCGAGGACGACGCGATGGTCTTCTCCCGCTGCATGATCATCGAGGGCGCGCGGGTCGGCAAGGGCGCGGTCGTCGGCGCTGGCACCATCCTGTCCGCCTCGATCCCGGTGATCGACGTGGAGACCGGCGAGGAGATCAGCCGCGGGCACATCCCGGACTGGTCGGTGGCCGTCGGCGGCACCCGCACCAAGAAGTTCGCGGGCGGCGAGTTCGGCCTGCCCGGCGTGCTGGTGCTCAAGCGGCTGTCCGAGGGCGAGCGGCACAACAAGGCCCAGCTCAACGACATCCTGCGCGACAGCGGCCTGGCCACGGGCTGAGGTCGGATCCCGATGCCCAGTCAGCTCGATCTGTCCCTCGCCGCGGCCGCGCTGACCGCCGCGCTCGTCGACATCCCCTCGGTCAGCGGCGACGAGCGGGAGTTGGCCGACGCGGTCGAACGCGCGCTGCGCGAACTGCCGCGGCTGCGCGTGGACCGGCACGGGAACAACGTGGTCGCTCGCACGGAGTTCGGCCTGCCCGAGCGGGTCGTGCTCGCCGGGCACCTGGACACCGTGCCGATCGCCGACAACCTGCCCTCGCGCCTCGACGGCGAACTGCTCTACGGCTGCGGCACCACCGACATGAAGAGCGGCGTCGCCGTCCAGCTGAAGATCGCCTACGAGGTGGGGCCGGCTGACGGCGCGTCACCCGACCGCGATCTGACATTCGTGTTCTACGACTGCGAGGAGATCGAAGCCGCGCGCAACGGCCTCGGCCACCTCGTGCGCGAGCACCCGGACTGGCTCGAGGCCGACTTCGCGGTGCTGCTTGAGCCGACGGACGGCCAGATCGAGGGCGGCTGCAAGGGCACGATGCGGGCGACCGTGAGCACCCGGGGCGTGCGCGCGCACAGCGGCCGGGACTGGCTGGGCGTCAACGCGATCCACGGCGCCGCCCCGGTGCTCACCCGTCTGGCCGAGTACAAGGCCCGCGAGGTGGACGTCGAGGGCCTGATCTACCGCGAATGCCTCAACGCCGTGGGCATCAAGGGCGGCGTGGCCGGCAACGTGATCCCGGACGAGTGCGTCGTCACGGTCAACTACCGCTTCGCCCCGGACCTCACCGAGGAGCAGGCGGCGGAGCACGTCCGAGCGGTCTTCGCCGACTTCGACGTCGAGGTCACCGACAGCGCCCCGGCCGCCGCTCCCGGCCTGTCGCGTCCCTCAGCCGCCGAGTTCGCCCGCGTCGTCGGGGGCACGCCCGAGGCCAAGCAGGGCTGGACCGACGTGGCACGATTCGCCGGTTTGGGTGTACCCGCGGTCAATTACGGGCCCGGAGACTCCCGGCTCGCCCATACTCGGGGGGAGTACGTGGAGGTGGCCCGGATCGCCCAGGCGGTCGAGCGGATGCGAGCCTGGCTCGGCCTCGAGCCCCGGTCTCGCTGAGATCACGGGTTTGTGGCGGTCTGAAGATAATCTGAAGACGCTGAAACCCAGCCCGGGGCCCGATCGTCGCAATGGTTGACAAGAGGGATCGTCCGTACCCGCCGCGAGCAAGGGTGCGACGGACAAACGGGTCGATTGGGAACAGGGTGCAAGGGCTATGGGGCTGACCAGCGGGGGCTTCTTCGCCCTGGTGATCGTGGGGGTGGTGCTGTTGCCGGCCCTCACCCTGCTGCTGTGGGGCAGGCTGCCGGGGCCGAAGGCGGTGAAGTTCGGCTCCCGGCTCGGGCTGATCCTGATGTCGCAGGCGATGGCGGTGCTGCTGGCGGCGCTCTGGATCAACAACTCCTTTCAGCTGTACTACTCCTGGTCCGACCTGATGGGGAACAACGGCGCGACCGGCGCGATCCAGGCCGCCACCCCGCAGGTGGTCAAGACCACGATCGCGGCCAAGGGCGAGGGCGGCGCGCACCCCGACTCGCTGCCCAACTTCAAGCTCTTCACGCAGATGAGCGGCCTGCAGGACGGCACGGGCTACCAGGTCACCGTCACCGGCCCGGAGTCCAAGGTCACCGGCAGCGTCGAGGTGTGGGTGCCCCCGCAGTACTCCGAGGCCGCGTACAAGAACGTGGACTTCCCGGTGGTCGAACTGTTCCCGGGCACGCCCGGCACGCCGCAGACCTGGCTCACCGCGATGCAGGCGCCGCTGGTGGTCAGCCGGCAGGTCACCGCAGGCACGCAGCACCCCTTCGTCCTGGTCGCCGCGTCGATCAACGTGGACGGACGACACGACCCGGACTGCTCCGACATCCCCGGCGGCCCGAAGGTCGCGACCTGGCTCACCCAGGACGTGCGCAATCTGGTGCTCAGCTCGTTCCGGGTCGCCGCCTCGCGCGGCGCGTGGGGGATGATGGGCTACTCCGAGGGCGGTCTGTGCGCCACCAAGCTCGCCCTGCAGTACCCGAACCTGTATGCGGCGGCCGTGTCGATAAGCGGTGACGACCACCCGGACGGCGACCTGCTCAAGCCCGGGACCACCGCGTACAACCTGAACTCCCCGATCTGGCTGCTCAAGCACCGCAAGCCGGCGAACGTGGCGCTGCTGCTGACGGGCACGCAGCAGGACAGCGACGTGGCCTCCGAGGCGGCCGCCATGTCCCGGGCCGCGACCTCTCCGACGAGCGTCGACACGCTGATCTCGCAGCGCGGCGGGCACAACATCGGCGTCTGGAAGTCGGTGGAGCCGCCGTCCTTCGTCTGGCTCTCCCAGCATCTGACCGGGTCGAGCACCACGACGTACAGCGCGTTGCCGGAAATGTTCAGCGGCGTCGGACTGGATGGTTAGCGTCGGGCGGCTACCGTGGCTGTGTGACTGACAGAGATACGGAGCGCACGGGCGCTCAGGAGAACAACCAGCCCGGGAACGGAACCGGGGCTGGGCACGGCAACGGAAACGGCAACGCCGGCAACGGCGAGCACCGAAGCAGGCACCTGAAGGAGCGCTTCCGCGGTCCGGTGCTGCTGCGCCGCAAGCAGATCCCGTCGTCCGACGGCACCACCACCGACCAGCGGCTGCTCGAGTCCGAGGGCACCACGGACTGGCTGCACGAGGACCCGTGGCGGGTGCTGCGGATCACCTCCGAGTTCGTGGCCGGCTTCGAGACGCTGGCCGAGATCGGCCCGGCCGTCGCCGTGTTCGGCTCGGCCCGCACGAAGGTCGACACGCCGGAGTACCTGCTCGCCGTCGAGGTGGGCCGACGGCTCACCAAGGCGGGCTACGCGGTGATCACCGGCGGCGGCCCCGGCGCGATGGAGGCCGGCAACCGCGGTGCGGTGGAGGCCGACGGGCTGTCCGTGGGCCTCGGCATCGAACTGCCCTTCGAGCAGGGCCTGAACGACTACGTGGACCTCGGCCTGAACTTCCGCTACTTCTTCGTCCGCAAGACGATGTTCGTGAAGTACGCGCGCGGGTTCATCGTGCTGCCGGGCGGCTTCGGCACGCTCGACGAGCTGTTCGAGGCGCTCACGCTCGTGCAGACGCAGAAGGTGACGTCGTTCCCGATCGTGCTGCTGGGCACGGAGTACTGGTCCGGCCTGGTGGACTGGCTGCGGCACTCGGTCATCGAGGGCGGCAAGGCCTCGGTCAAGGACCTGGACCTGCTGCACGTCACCGACTCGCCCGAGGAGGCCGTCGAGTGGATCCGCTCGGCGCGGCCGGTCAAGAGGCGCTGATCGAGGCCTCGGCGGCCGCGATCATGCCGCCGCAGATCTCCTTGAGGTCGCCGTCCTCCGTCGGGTAGGGCGGCATCGCGTAGATCAGATCGCGGAACGGACGCAGCCAGACGCCGTTGCGCACGGCCGCGTCCGTGGCCGCCGCCATGTCCACCTCGCGGTCGAGCTGGATGACCCCGATCGCCCCGAGCACGCGCACGTCGCGCACGCCCGGGAGTCCCCGCACCTCGGCCAGTCCGGCACTCAGGCCGCGCTCGAGCCGGGCCACGTCCTGCTGCCAGCTCACGCCGCCGCGCAGCCGAGGGTTCGTCAGCACGTCCAGGGAGGCGTTGGCGATAGCCGCGGCCAGCGGATTGGCCATGAACGTCGGGCCGTGCGCGAGAACCGGCACCTCGCCGTTGCTGATGCCCTCGGCCACGCGCGTCGTGCACAGCGCCGCCGCCAGCGTCAGATAGCCGCCGGTGAGCGCCTTGCCGACGCACATCACGTCCGGGCTGATCCCCGCGTGCTCGGCGGCGAACAGCGCGCCGGAGCGGCCGAATCCGGTGGCGATCTCGTCGAAGATCAGCAGCACGTCGTGCTCGTCACACAATTCACGCAGCGTGCGCAGGTAGGCGGGAGAGTGGAAGCGCATGCCGCCCGCGCCCTGCACGACCGGCTCGACGATCACCGCCGCCAGTTCCGAGGCGTGACGCTCCATCAGATCCGCCAGGTGAGCCACGTACTGCGCATCGGGTTCGGCATCGAACCCGGCCGGCGGCTCCTCCGCGAAGACCTGCTCCGGCAGCACGCCGCCCCACAGGCTGTGCATGCCGCCCTCGGGGTCGCACACGGACATCGGGTGGAAGGTGTCGCCGTGATAGCCGCCGCGCCACGTCAGCAGCCTGCGTTTGGCCGGACGGCCGAGCGAGCGCTGGTACTGCAGGCACATCTTGATCGCGACCTCGACCGAGACCGAGCCGGAGTCGGCCAGGAACACGTGCCGCAACGGCTCGGGGGAGAGCTCGACCAGCCGCTCGGCGAGCCGGATCGCGGGCTCGTGGGTGAGTCCGCCGAACATCACGTGCGCCATCCGGTCCAGCTGCGCGTGCGCGGCCTCGTCGAGCACCGGGTGCCGGTAGCCGTGGATCGCGGCCCACCACGAGGACATCCCGTCGATCAGCCGGGTCCGCTCGCCGTCCGGCAGCCGCACGTCAAGGCGCACGCCCTCGGCGCCCGTCACCAGCAGCGGAGCCACCCGGCCCGGCATCGGTCCGTACGGGTGCCACACGTGCGCGCGGTCGAGGCCGAGCAGGGCCTCGGCGCTCGGCGGATTCTCAGATCGGTCCACGGGCACACGGTATCCCGATCAGGGTAAAGTGCCTCGCGCGGGAGCACCCGCTGACAGGAGAGGCGACGGTTTATGTTCTGGTTCCAGCTCTGCGTGGTCGTGGTACTGCTGATCGCCGTGGGCTGGGTCGCCGTCGGCGGCGGAGGCCACATGTCCCCGCCGAGCCCGGACCGTCCCGACCCCGCCGTCCCGGACACCGGCCTGCTCGGCCGCGGCGACGTGGACAAGGTCCGCTTCTCGGTCGGCGCGCGCGGCTACCGGATGGACGAGGTGGACGACATGCTGGACCGCCTCGCCTACGAGATCGACGTGCGCGAGCACCGGATCGCCGAGCTCGAGGGCCGCGCGCCGTCGCAGCAGGCTGAGACCCAGGTCAGCCGGGCCGCCGCCGAGCAGCCCGCGGAATTCCGGGAAGGGCACGACGGCACGGAGTAGAGGGGCACGACGGCGCGGAGTAAAGGCCGTCACTACTTCCGGTGATTTCCGCGTGACGTCTTGACGTCGGCCTTCCCGCGCGGTTTCCTGGCAGCACCCCGACCCCAACCTGCGTTGTGCGGACGTGATTCCGGAGGTGCGGTGTGGCTCAGCAGATCGCGCAGCAGATCGGCGACTCGACGCCGGTCCAACTCAAGCCCTACGACGACCGCTGGTCCGCCTACTTCCAGCAATACCGCAGTCTGCTCGCCGGAGCCCTCGGCGAGCGCGCCGTGCTCATCGAGCACATCGGCTCCACGGCCGTGCCCGGGCTGCTCGGCCGCGCCTGCGTGGACGTCCTGCTCGCGGTGGCCGAGCCGGACGCCGAGGAGGACTACCGCGCCGAGGTCGAGGCGCTCGGATTCACCCTGTGGGTACGCGAACCGGACCGCCGCGTCTTCACGAGCGCCCGCCCGCACACCCCCGGAACGCCGCAGTGCCCGGCCCGGCTGTTCGTCTGCCGTTCCGGCGGCACGTGGGAGTTCGACCAGCTCCTGCTGACGCACTATTTCGGCGCGCACGAGGAGCGCCGTCAGGCCTACGCCGACCTCAAGCGCCACCTGGCCAAGGTGCACCGCGACGACCCCGACGGCTACGCCCGGGCCAAGCGCCCCTTCCTGCGCGAGACGGTGCGCCTGGCCCACCGCTCGTTCCTGGCGCCGGATTTCTGAGAAACCGGTTCCGGGCGGCCCACCCCGGAACCGGTTCGCAGCGACCCGCCGGTTAGCCGTCCGCCCGCTGCCCGGTGAAGTCCGGCTGCCGCTTCTCCAGGAACGCGTTGACCGCCTCCAGGTGATCGGCCGCCAGGAAGCAGCGCCGCTGCATCTCGTCTTCCTTCTCCAGCGTCTCGGCGAGCGTGTGCGTGGAGCCGTACGCGATCGACTCCTTGATGGAGGCGTAGGAGACGGTCGGCCCCGCGGCGAGCTTCTCGGCCAGCTCGCGGACCCGCTCGGCGAACTTGTCGGCGGGAACCAGCTCCGTGAACAGCCCGAGCTCCAGGGCGCGAGCCGCCGGGATCGTCTCCGGCTGAAGCAGCAGTTCGACCGCCTTCGCCTGCCCGACGACGCGCGGCAGTGTCCACGACGCGCCCGAGTCCGCACTCAGCGCCACGCCCGCGAACGCCATGTTCACCCCCGCGGTGTCGACGGCGACGCGGAAGTCGCAGGCCAGCATGAAGCCGGCGCCCGCGCCCGCGGCCACCCCGTTCACCGCGGCGATGACCGGCTTCGGCATTCCGGTGAGTAGCAGGGTGATCGGGTTGTAGTGCTTGCGGACGGTGCCGCTGATCCCCTCCTCGTCGCCCGCCATCACCTTGGTCATGTGTTCGCGCAGGTCCTGGCCCACGCAGAAGGCCCGCCCCGTCCCGGTCAGCACGACGGCCCGCACCTTGGGGTCGCCGCTCGCCTCGCGCAGCGCGTCAAGCAGCGCGTCCTTGGTCGCCACGTTCAGCGCGTTCATCGCGTCCGGACGGTTGAAGGCGATCGTGGCCACGGCGCCGTCCACCGTATAGACGACGGGCTCCGTCCGTGCACTGTCAGCGGTCACAGTGGTTCCTCTCCCTCTCGGTTCACCCAAGAAGTTACTCGCTGGTAGGCGTAACGGCCAGACGGTCCTTTTCGCAGTGTCGGTGTGATGCGGGATAATGGGACAGGTCAGGGTGTCCGTGTGCGCCGAGTACGGAGCGTGCGTCGGTCTGGTAGTCCGGGACGCGCGGTGGCCGCGCATGCGGTCGGCCGTACGCAGGCCCACAGCAGGAAGGGGAATGAGCATGGCGGCGATGAAGCCGCGAACGGGCGACGGCCCGCTCGAAGTGGTCAAGGAGGGGCGCGGCATCGTGATGCGGGTGCCGCTCGAAGGCGGCGGTCGGCTTGTCGTCGAGC
>NZ_DASZKT010000018.1:0-29721 GCF_035552695.1 Actinospica sp. | reverse complement strand
CGGCGGTTGCCGAAGTGGTCGATGTCGTCGACCTCGACGACGATCTCCGGCGCGCCCTCCACGCTCGAGGCCATCTCGACCTCGCCCGCGTGCAGCTTCACCATGTAGCGGATGGTGGCGACGATGTCCTCGACCGTCAGCACGCCGTTGTTGATCGCCCGGCCGGTGCCCAGCTTCTTGTTGATCTTGTACCGGCCGACCTTGGCGAGGTCGTAGCGCTTCGGGTTGAAGTACAGGTTCTCCAGCAGGTTCTGCGCCGCCTCGCGCGTCGGGGGCTCGCCCGGACGCAGCTTGCGGTAGATGTCGAGCAGCGCGTCGTCCTGGGTCGCGGTGTGGTCCTTCTCCAGGGTCAGCCGCATCGACTCGTAGTCCCCGAACTCCTCGAGGATCTTCGCGTCGTCCCAGCCGAGCGCCTTGAGCAGCACGGTGACGTTCTGCTTGCGCTTGCGGTCGATGCGCACGCCCACCAGGTCGCGCTTGTCGATCTCGAGCTCCAGCCAGGCGCCCCGGGACGGGATGACCTTGGTGGTGAAGATGTCCTTGTCGCTGGTCTTGTCGACCGAGCGCTCGAAGTACACGCCCGGGGAGCGGACCAGCTGCGACACCACGACACGCTCGGTGCCGTTGATGATGAAGGTGCCCTTGTTGGTCATGAGCGGGAAGTCGCCCATGAACACGGTCTGGCTCTTGATCTCGCCGGTCTCGTTGTTGGTGAACTCGGCGGTCACGAACAACGGGGCGGCGAAGGTGAAGTCCCGCTCCTTGCACTCGTCGATCGAGTACTTGGCGGGCTCGAAACGGTGGTCGCGGAACGTCAGGGACATCGACCCGGAGAAGTCCTCGATCGGCGAGATCTCCTCGAAGATCTCCTCCAGGCCCGAAGTGGTCGGCACTTCGAGGCCGGCCGCCTGCTGCGCGGAAACGCGGTCCTTCCATGCCTGGTTGCCCACGAGCCAGTCGAAACTCTCCGTCTGCAGGGCCAGGAGGTTCGGGACCTCGAGCGGCTCGCGGATCTTCGCGAAGGAGACTCGGCGGGGGGCGGTGCTGTTGTTAATACCGTTCACGGCGTGCGGGGCGGCGGTGGCCAAGGTGACGGGGTCCTTCCGAGGGCTCGGACTCACTTCGCGCCACCGGTAGAAACGCCTGCTCCGCGACCCGGGGTCCTCGACGCGCCGACACCCGTGGAGGGGGTGATCGGCAGACTCCGGAACGTGCACAGACGGTAGAAGGCAGCGCAAACGAGCAGTGTAGCCGAAAGGCCAACTGCTGTCGAGTCCGACTCGCGGGCTTTGTGAAAGCCCAGCTCAGAGCCGCTCGGCAGGAAGCCGGATCACTCCGCGCGGCGGCCGCCGAAAGGGCGCGCGCCGCGTTCCGAACCGTGTCATGCGTACGCGGCGGCACCGGCTTGCGCTGCCTTGGTGAGGCCGCCGCGTCTCATGCAGACGACCAGAGAATTGCGCGCTCAGGCCGTTTCGTCAAGAGTGACAAGTCCCTTGACCTCGCGACCGGCCTGAATCCGCCATTCCTCCAGCCGTTCGGAAGGAGCCTTACCCTCGGCGGCACAAGATCACTCATGGTGCCCGGCGGATTCCCGGGACCCCCGGGGACCGGCCCCGAATACGCGGGCGGAACCGGTGCGCCTTCGCTCGTTCGGATGACCCTGGCGCCAGGCTTGGAGGGGCGCCGGAGACGCCGGGAAAAAGCCGTGGGCCGTACGAGGTGGCATCCCACCCGTACGGCCCACTGAGTGGTCCGTGTGGCCCAGTGACTGGGCCGTCGGACTACTTGACGGTGACGCCGGCGCCGACGGCCTTGAGGGCCTCCTCGGCCTTGGCCGCGGCCTCCTTGTTGACCTTCTCGAGCAGCGCCTTCGGCGCGCCGTCGACGAGGTCCTTGGCCTCCTTCAGACCCAGCGAGGTCAGCTCGCGCACGACCTTGATGACCTGGATCTTCTTGTCGCCGGCGGACTCGAGGATGACGTCGAACTCGTCCTGCTCCTCGGGGGCCTCGGCGGCGGCGGCCGGGCCGACCGGGCCCGCGACGGCGGCGGCCGGGGCGGCGGCCTTGACGTCGAAGACGTCCTCGAACAGCTTCACGAACTCGGAGAGCTCGATCAGCGTCATCTCCTTGAAGGACTCAAGGAGTTCTTCGTTGCTCAGCTTCGCCATGATGGCTTCCTTTCGGTACTGCACTTATGCGCGCGCGTTGACTGTGAACGGGGGTCGGGCGGCGGTTCACTCGCGTGACGCAACCCAAGGCGGGACTACTCGCCGGCGGCTTCGCCGTTGCTCTGCTCGACCTTGGCGCGCAGGGCGTCCGCGGTGCGGGCGAACTGCATGAGCGGGGCCTGGAACAGCGCGGCGGCGTTGGCCAGGGACGCCTTCATGGCGCCGGCGGCCTTGGCCAGCAGGACCTCGCGGGACTCGAGGTCGGCGAGCTTGGTGACCTCGGCGGCGGACAGCGACTTGCCGTCCATCACGCCGCCCTTGATCACCAGCAGCGGGTTGGCCTTCGCGAAATCACGCAGACCCTTGGCGGCCTCGACCGCGTCGCCCTTGATGAAGGCGATCGCGGACGGCCCGGCCAGCAGGTCGCCCATACCCTCGATGCCGGCCGACTCGGCCGCTCGCTTGGTCAGGGTGTTCTTCACGACGGCGTACTGCGTGTCCGCACCCAGGGCGCGACGCAGCTCCTTGAGCTGCTTCACGGTGAGCCCGCGGTACTCGGTCAGTACGGACGCGTTGGACTCACGGAACTGCGCCGTGATCTCCTCTACGGCGGCCTGACGGTCGGACTTCGCCATGGCCCTCCTTCCGGGACGGTGTGTGAGACCTCTGAGCATCCCGGGAAAACAAGAAAACCCCATGCGCAGGCGCATGAGGTCGTAGTTCCGCTCGGGCGATCGAGCCGGACTTCGTTCACAGCACACCTGCGCGGGCCACCTGTGGACACAGGACCTTCGGTTCACCGTGCTCGCGCACGATGGAACGACCAGCGGTCATCGGAATGGCCCAAGGCTAACCGGTGGCCCGCGCTGAGTGCAAATTCAGTGCCTGTCCCGACTCAATCGGGACAAGCCGCCGCGTGGTTCAGCCCGAGGAGTTCGCCGCGGCGGCCGCGCTGGCGCTCGCCTCGGCCCCGGTGAGCGCCGAGGTCATGTCGTAGACCTGGGAGGCCGGCGGCGCGCCGATCGCGACCGAGGCGCCCCAGTCGGACATGTGCATGTCACCGGTGACCGTGCCCGCGGAGGTCTTGCTCGAGTACTTCATCTCCACCGGCAGGCCGCTGGAGGAGATCCACAGGTCGATCTTCTCCGAGCTGACGCCGCCGGTCTGCATCAGGCTCTTGAGCGTGCTGATCTGACTCGCGCTCAGCTGCCCGGACTTGGCGCTGAGGGTGGCCAGCTCGCCCGGCGTCAGGGTGCCCGAGTAGTGCGTCGTCTGCTGCCCGTCCACGGTCCCGGTGCCGACCTTGGCCACGTCGCCGGAGGCCACCAGCGCCGAGATCTGGGTGGTCGGGTTCTGGTTCTTCGCCGAGTCCACCAGCGAGGAGAGCGAGCCGAGCGAGCCGTTCGCCTGGGTCAGGTCGATCTCCCCCCACTGCTTGCCGCCCATCTCCGAGGACAGCGCCGGGTAGTCCATGTAGATCTTGTCGCCGATCAGGATCTCGCTCAGGCTCTGCCCGTTGACCTGCATGGTCATCGACATCTCGACCTCGGGGCTGTACTGCTCCTGGGCCGTCATCGTCACCGGGTTGGTCACCCCGGGCTCGGTCACCGTGCCGGTGATCTTCACCGTGCCCGCCGAGTTCGCCTTGTTCATCGCGTCGGCCACCAGGGACAGCGCGGCCGAGCCCCCGCCGTTCGTCCCGCCGCCGCCGAGCCCCGTCACTCCCCCGGTGCCGCTGCTCCCCGAACCCGAACAACCCGCCACGGCCAGAACGGCCAGTGAGGCGGCTGCGGCACCGATCCCGAATCGTGCCTTCGTGCCCATCATGTCGAACCCTCCCGTCGCGGCGGCCGGTTGCCGCCGCAGTGTCTGCGTCTCCAAGATTAGCCATACCAGCCGACAAAGCGAACGAGGCGCCCCGCACAGCGGGACGCCTCGTCGAGAACTCGGGCCGGATCAGGCCTCTTCCTCACCCAGCAGGCCGCGGGTGCGGTTCGGGTCCACCGGGACGCCCGGGCCCATCGTGGTGGCGATGGTGATCTTCCGCAGGTACTTGCCCTTGGACGCGGACGGCTTGACCCGGAGCACCTCGTCGAGGGCGGCGGCGTAGTTCTCCACCAGCTGCTCGGCGGTGAACGAGGCCTTGCCGATGACCAGGTGCAGGTTCGAGTGCCGGTCGACCCGGAACTCGATCTTGCCGCCCTTGATGTCGGACACGGCCTTGGCCACGTCCGGGGTGACGGTGCCGGTCTTCGGGTTCGGCATCAGGCCGCGCGGGCCGAGCACGCGGCCGAGGCGGCCGACCTTGCCCATCAGCGCCGGGTCGGCGACCACGGCGTCGAAGTCGAGGAAGCCCTTGGCGACCTCGTCGATCAGCTCGTCACCGCCGACGTGGTCGGCGCCGGCCGCGCGGGCCGCCTCAGCACGCTCACCGGTGGCGAAGACCAGGACCCGGGCGGTCTTACCGGTGCCGTGCGGCAGGATGACGGTCGAGCGGACCATCTGGTCGGCCTTGCGGGGGTCCACCCCGAGCCGGAAGGCGACCTCGACGGTCGAGTCGAACTTGGCCGAGGAGGTCTCCTTGGCCAGGCTCACCGCGTCGAGCGGCGCGTAGAAGGCGTCGCGGTCGATCTTGGCCGCCGCCGCCTGGTAGCTCTTGCTGCGCTTCATGTTCTTACTCCTTAGTGGAGGTCGTGGTGTCATCGGGCCGCGCGAGGCCCTACCACCTTCGGGTTCCGCTGCGAGGGCAGAGCCCTGATCAGTCGGAGATCGTCACACCCATGGACCGGGCGGTGCCGGCGATGATCTTCGCGGCCGCCTCGATGTCGTTGGCGTTCAGGTCCTCCATCTTGACCTGCGCGATCTCGCGGAGCTGGGCCTGCGTGATCGAGCCGACCTTGTCCTTGTGCGGCACGCCGCTGCCCTTCTCAAGACCCGCGGCCTTGAGGATCAGCTTCGGCGCCGGCGGGGTCTTGGTGATGAAGGTGAAGGAGCGGTCCTCGAACACCGAGATCTCGACGGGGATGACCTCGCCGCGGTTCTTCTCGGTGGCCGCGTTGTACTGCTTGCAGAACTCCATGATGTTCACGCCGTGCTGACCCAGCGCGGGGCCGACCGGCGGGGCCGGGTTCGCCATACCGGCCTTGATCTGCAGCTTGATGATCGCTGCGAGCTTCTTCTTGGGAGGCATGCTCCGGGTCCTTAACTCTGGAAAGGTGATTTCCCTGTTGGTGTCCGCCCTGCGCGCACGCCTTCGCCGAGCATGCGCGGGGTCTTAGGACACAAACGCCAAGAGTACCCGAGCCCGTCACCGCACACCAAAACGGGTGCGGCGACGGGCTCGGGCCGGTAGCCGGTGAAGACCTGCTAGTTCTTCTGGATCGGCGCTGCGAGCCTGCGAGCAGCCATGATCACAGCGCTTTTCGCCCTAGCTGGTCCGTCAGTTCTTCTGGATCTGCGAAAAGGACAGCTCCACGGCCGTCTCCCGGCCGAAGATCTCGACGAGGCCCTTGACCTTCTGCGAGTCGGCGTTGATCTCGTTGATCGTCGCCTGCAGCGTGGCGAAGGGGCCGTCGATGATGGTGACGGAGTCGCCCACCTCGAAGTCCAGCACCTTGACCTCGGGGCTCGCCTTGGGCGCGCCGCCCGCGGCCTCCGGCTCCTCCGCGGCGAGGATCTTGACGACCTCGTCGAGGGTGAGCGGGTACGGGTCGTGCGCGTTGCCGACGAAGCCGGTGACGCCAGGGGTGTTGCGCACCACGCCCCACGAGTCGGCGGTCAGGTCCATGCACACCAGCACGTAGCCGGGGAACTTGTTCCGCTTGACCTTCTTGCGCTGGCCGTTCTTGACCTCGACGGCCTCCTCCATGGGCACCTCGACCCGGAAGATCTGCTCCTCCATGTTGAGCGAGGTGATGCGGGTCTCGAGGTTCTGCTTGACCCGGTTCTCGTAGCCCGCGTACGAGTGCACGACGTACCACTCGCCGGGCGAGCGGCGCAGCGCCTCGCGGAAGTCGTCGATGGTGCCCGGCGCCTCGGGCTCGGGCACGTCCACGGCCGCGTCCTGCTCCTGCGGCTCCTCGAGCAGCTCCGAATCCGATTCGTTGATCTCGGACACTACGGCCTCTTCTTCCCTGTGTGGTTCGGTTTCCTGCTGTTAACCAGACTAGCCGGAAACTTCAGGAGGCTTAGCCGAAGACGGCGGAGACCGCGTGCGTGATGCCGTAGTCGAACAGGGCCACGATGCCGATGATGGCCACCACGAAGACGATGACCACGCTGGTGTACGTGAGCAGCTCGCTGCGCGTCGGCCACACGACCTTGCGCAGTTCGGCGATGATCTGGCGGATGAAGAGCGCGGGCGAGGTGCGCTTCTTGCGCGGAGTCTTGGGCGCGGCGCCGCCGGCGGCCTTGTCCCGCTTGGCCCGGCGCTTCGCGGCCTTGCGCTCGGCCCGCGACGGCCTGGCCCCGTCCTCGTCGACGACGGAGTCCTCGAACTCCTCCTCGCCGTCGGAGACGCCGTCCAGTTCCTCGCCGGCGTTGCTGCGCGTCTGGCTCACCTGTCTACCTCACTGCTCGGTTTCGGCACCCGCGATCGATGCGGTGCACCGCACAGCGTACGACGCAAGCCGCGCCAGGGCCACCTTCTCTACCGAAGGGTACCTGGCGCGGCCGTTGCTGTGCGTACTTACTGGTGCAGGGCCCCGGAGTTCACAGTGACTTGAACCCCACTGGGGACCTGCTCAGTGCAGGGCCCCGGAGTTCACAGAGACTTGAACCCCAGTGGGGACCTGCTCAGTGCAGGGCCGGAGGGACTTGAACCCCCAACCCCCGGTTTTGGAGACCGGTGCTCTGCCAATTGAGCTACGACCCTAAGGTGAGATCGCTCTGCACTGGCGAGCATTCTAACGGTTTCCCCGGTCCGGAGTCGAATGGCTTAGGACACGGACGGAATCCGGGCGCGCCGCGGCAGGGCCCAGATGGTGGCCGAGGCGACCAGCAGCACGACGGCTCCGGTGTACACGGCGGGGATCACGCCATTGACGAAATGCTGCTGGGCGCTGAGCGTCGCGGTCGGCCCGTAGCCGCCGCGGGCCGCGAAGATCGCGCCCATCACGGCCACCCCGAGCACCCCGCCGAACTCGCGGATCGCGTTGTTCACCCCGGAGGCCAGGCCCTCCTGGTCGCGGCGCACCGAGCCGAGCACGAGGTTGGCGATGGGGGCGAAGAACAGGCCGTTGCCGATCCCGCCGAGCACCAGGCCGGGGATCACGTCCGAGTAGGGCATGGTCGTGGTGGTCACCGCGGCGATCAGGGCGAGACCGGCCGCCTGGAAGAGCAGTCCGATCCCGACGATGACCCGGCCGCCGATCCGGTCGGACAGCGCCCCGGCGATCGGGGCGGCGACCATCGGAATGGCCGTCCACGGCAGCGCGTGCACCCCGGCGGCCAGCGGGGACATCCCGTAGACGTCCTGGAAGAGCTGGATCAGGAAGAACACCGAGCCGAACATGCCGAAGAACATCAGCATCGAGGCCAGGTTGACCAGCGTGAACTGCCGTCCGCGGAACAGGCCGAGCGGCAGCATCGGCTGCTCGGTGCGCGCCTCCCAGGCCAGGAACCCGGCGAGCAGGAAGGCGCCGAGCACGAAGCCGGCGAGCACCTCGGGCCTGGTCCAGCCGATCTGGCCGCCGCGGATCAGTCCGTAGACGACACCGAACAGGCCCAGGCTGACCAGCACGTTGCCGGGCACGTCCAGCCGCCGGGCCGGGCCGCGCGACTCGCTGAGCCAGAACCGGGACAGCGGCAGCAGCACGATGCCGAGCGGGACGTTGACCCAGAAGATCCACTGCCAGGACGCGGCCTCGGTGATGCCGCCGCCGATCACCGGCCCGAGCGCCACGGCCACTCCGGCCAGCGCGCCCCAGCCGCCGATCGCGAGTCCGCGGCGCTCCGGGCGGACCGCGGCGGACAGCAGGGTCAGCGTGAGCGGCACCATGATCGCGCCGCCGAGCCCCTGCAACGCGCGCGCGGCGATCAGGGTTCCGATATTCGGGGCCAGCGCCGAGCCGACCGAGCCGAGGGTGAACACCGTGAGCCCGATGCCGAACAGCCGCTTGCGGCCGTACCGGTCGCCCAGCGTGGCGCCGGTGAGCAGGAAGACGGCGAAGGTGAGCGTGTACGCGGAGATGGTCCACTGCAGCCCGGAGAGTCCGGCGTGCAGCGCCTTCTGGATCGAGGGCAGCGCCGAGGTGACGACGAGATTGTCGAGCTGCGCCATGAACATCGCCGTGCCCACGATGATGAAGGTGCGGATCGGGTGGCCGATCGTCGCCGGCTCGGCGTCCGCCGTCGCTGTCTCCGCGGCCCGGGACGTCCCCGCGTCCGCGGCCAATGTCGATTCGGTCATCGTGCTCGTCCCCTTAAAAATAGTTATCAGTCACTAACTTCGCAGGTCAAAAAGAAGGACGCCCGACCGTGCGGGCGCCTTCGCGCCGATCCTCGCCCTACTGCCCGTTGGGCAGGTGGAACTTCTCCGGCCACAGGGCCATCAGCACCGGGAGCCACTGCGGGTCGTTGCCGTCCGAACGACCGGCCGCGGCCATGACGTTGCACATCATCCCCTTGGCGAAGAAGAGGGCGATCTCCTCCACCGGCACCTTGGTGACGTCGACGACCATGTTCCAGAGGTTCTGCATGCAGTGCCGCACGGTCCGCTGGATGTCCTCGTCCCAGCACGCCGCGTACTGCTGCATCTGCATCAGCAGCGAGTCCCGGTCGTTCTCCATCCGCTCGACGTACGCCTCACCCATCGCCTCGAGCGCCTCGTGGCCGGTCTTGCCGCCCGCCGAGTCCTGCATCTGCCGCTGCGTGGTCCGCATGTTGCGCTCGCAGGCCGCGATGAACAGGGCCTTCTTCGAGTCGAAGAGCTTGAAGATGTACGGCTGGGCGACCCCGGCCCGCTTGGCGATCTCGGCGGTGGTCGCGCCCTCGAAGCCGTAGCGGGCGAAGACCGGGATCGCCTCGCGGAGCACCAGCTCCCGACGCTCCTCCATCGCCATCCGCGGGCTCATGGCCGCGACTCCTTCCGCTCCCGCCGACCGGTGCCGGTGAAAGCCAAGTTAGTGACTGATAACTACCAAGTCAAGGGCACCGCGAGAACCGGTTCGGGAACCAGCGTCACGCCGAACCGCGCGGCCACCCCGTCGCGCACCTCGGTGGCCAGTTTCAGCAGGTCGCCGGTGGTGGCGCCGCCGCGGTTGGTGAGCGCGAGGGTGTGCTTCGTGGACAGCGTGACCGGGCCGGAGCCGTAGCCCTTGCCGAAGCCCGCGTGCTCGATCAGCCAGGCCGCGGAGATCTTCACCCGGCCGTCCGCCTCCGGGTACGCGGTCGGCCGCGCTTCCAGCCCGGCCGCGGCGCAGCGCCGGTCGAACCCGGCGTGCTGATCCGCCGTCAGAATCGGGTTGGTGAAGAAGGATCCGGCGCTCCACGTGTCGTGGTCGGCCTCGTCCAGCAGCATCCCGCGCCGCCTGCGCTGCGCCAGCACCGCCTCACGCACCCCGGCGAGCGGCGCCTGGCCGCCGATCTCGACACCGAGCGCGTCGGCCACGTCCCGGAACATCACCGGCTTCGACAGGCCGCCGAGGTCCTCCAGTTGGAAGTGCACGGCGGTCACCACGTAGCGCGCGTTGCCCTTGAAGGCGCTGTGCCGGTAGGAGAAGCGGCAGTCGGCGCGGTCGAGCACGGTCATCGTCCCGGTCGCGCGGTCGTAGGCGTCCACCATCACGACGGTCTGGCTCACGTCCTGGCCGTACGCGCCGACGTTCTGGATCGGCGTCGCCCCGGCCAGGCCCGGGATGCCGGACAGGCACTCGATCCCGGCCAGCCCCTCGGCCACCGAGCGCGCCACGACCTCGTCCCAGTCCTCGCCCGCGGCCACCGACAGCAGCCCGTCCCGCGCCGTCACCCCGCGCAGGGCGACCTTGACCACGCTGCCCGGGTAGCCCTCGTCCGCCACCACCAGGTTCGATCCGCCGCCCAGGATCAGCAGCGGCTCGCCGTGGCCCTCGGCGTCCTTGACCGCCGCGATCAGCGTCTGCTCGGAGTCGGCCTCGAAGTAGTGCCCGGCCGGACCGCCGAGCCGCAGCGTGGTCAGTCCGGCGAGCTGCACGCCGTGCCGCCAGCCGCCGCCGCTGCCCTCGCCGGCCGCGGAACCCACGGTGCCGTTCACGGGATCCGCACCACCGCGATGGCCTTGCCGAGCACCTTCTGGCCGGTGCTCACGACGGTGAGGTCCACCTGCACCCGGCCGCCGTCCAGCGCCTTGGTCACCTTGCCGGTCACCTCGACCAGCGCGCCCACGCCGTCGTCCGGCACGACCACCGGCTTGGAGAAGCGCACGAAGTACTCCTCGACCGCGGCCGGGTCGCCGATCCAGTCGGTGAGCACCCGTCCGGCCACCGCCATCGTGTACATGCCGTGCGCGATCACGTCCGGCAGACCCACCCCGACCGCGAAGCGGCCGTTCCAGTGGATGTCGTTGAAGTCCCCGGAGGCCCCGGCGTAGCGCACCAGGTCCTTGCGGGTGATCGGGAAGCTCGCCGCGGGCAGTTCGGTGCCCACCGCGAAGGGCGAGGCCGAGGTCTGAGTCTCCGTCACGACCGGCCCTCGCTCTTCTCGTCGGCGGACTCGGCCCGGGCGACGAGCAGGGCGCGGGCGGTGCTGATCAGCTCGCCCTCCACCGTGCTCATCACGGTCACCAGGGTGATCATGTCGTTGCCCGCGAAGGTCTTGATGGAGTCCACCGTGACCACGGCCTCCACCCGGTCGCCCGGGCGCATCGGCCGCTCGTGGTTGAACCGCTGGTCGCCGTGCACCACCCGGGACCAGTCGAGGCCGAGCGCCGGGTCGTACACCACCTGGTCCGCGGCCGGCATCGAGATCACGATCGGGAAGGTCGGCGGCGCGACGACGTCCGGGTGCCCGAGCGCCTTGGCCGCCTCGGGGTCGCGGTACGCCGGGTTCGGGTCGCCGATCGCCTCCGCGAACTCCCGGATCTTCTCCCGGCCGACCTCGTAGGCGGGAGTCGGCGGATAGGTCCGGCCGACGAAGGACTGGTCCAAGGCCATGGAAAACCTCAATCTACTTCCGTCAGGGGTCCGCGCTCGAGCATAGCGGCGCCGGGTGTCGAGACGGCGAGGGCCGCCCTCCCCGAGGCGGGGTGGGCGGCCCTGGACGTTCTGCGCCGCTGGCTCAGCGGGTCTCGCGATGCGGGGTGTGCTTGTTGCAACGCGGGCAGTGCTTCTTCATCTCAAGACGGTCCGGGTCGTTGCGCCGGTTCTTCTTGGTGATGTAGTTGCGCTCCTTGCACTCGGTGCAAGCCAGCGTGATCTTGGGACGGACGTCTGTGGCTGCCACGAGTACGACTCCTACTGCCAAATCGGTAGCTGCTGCGGGGTCTTCGTCCGAGCGGACGTAGACCGATAAACGGACCCCAACACTTTACCCCATACCAGACAGAACCTCGGTCGGCCGGGGATACAGGGGTATTGCACGTTCGGTAGCGGTGACCGGACTTGAACCGGTGACACAGCGATTATGAGCCGCTTGCTCTGCCAACTGAGCTACACCGCCATGATCGACGAAGGCCCGCCGGGCGACGCTCGTTCACGTCACGGGCGGGCCGTCAACCAAGAGCCCCTTTACGGAATCGAACCGTAGACCTTCTCCTTACCATGGAGACGCTCTGCCGACTGAGCTAAAGGGGCAGCGCCTCCACCGCCCGGTGCCGCGCGGACTCCGTGCTTTGGTCGCTGCGTGGAAAACCATACACGGCGCGACCACCACAGTGAAATCGAGTTTCCGCCGTACGCCGAGGTAGCCGGGAATCCAAGCTCACGACCTGCCAGGATGACCCCCATGACTGATGGACCGGACTGGCTCGGCACCCTCACCGACGCCGAGGAGCGGCTCTGGGTGGCCTTCGGCCACGGCCGCCAGGTCGAGTACTGGTACGGCGAGGAAGTGCGCGCGGAGCTCGTCGCGGCGCTCGCGCTGGGCGCCGTGGCCGGCACCCCGGGCCGCATCGCCGGCGTCCGAATACGCGGCGCCCGGGTGGTCGGCGAGCTGGACCTGCGGCACGGCACCATCGACGTCCCGCTGACGATGCTGAACTGCACGTTCACCGACTCGGTGCGGTTGGAGGAGTCGATCACCAAGTCCATCGACCTGACGGGCAGTCATCTGACCCGGCTGTCCGCGACCGGCGCGCAGATACGCGGCTCCTTCAAGTTGAACCGCGTCGAGATAACCGACGGCGGCGAAGACGCGGCACTGCTCGAACTGCTGACCGTGGAGACCGATCTGCGCTGCACCCGGCTGCGCTGCTCGGGAAGAATCACACTGATCAACACCCGCGTCGGCTCGGCGCTCGTGCTCAACGCCGCCGAGCTGCGATATCCGGGCGACGTCGCGATCAACCTCGGCGGCATGACCGTCGGAAGCAGCCTCTACTTCAGCAACGCCACCGTCGAGGGGCATCTCCGGATGCCCGGGCTCTCGGTCGGCGGCCTGCTCACCCTGACCGGCTGCACGCTCAGCCACCCGCCGACCGACGGGCACTTCGCGCATCAGTCCATCACCGGCGACTCGATCACGACCGGCGGCGACGCGCTGTTCGACGAGCTCACCGCCGCCGGCCAGATCGACCTGACCGGTGCGAAGTTCGGCGGGCGGCTCTCCTTCAAGGGGGCCGCGCTGACCGCCCCGGTCCCCGAATGGGCAGCGCTGGTGGCCAACGCCGTCACCGTGGCGCGCGGCCTGTACATCGGCGACGGATTCCGCGCCGACGGCATCGTGCGGCTGACGGGCATTCAGATCGGCGGACACCTGGACCTGTTCGGCATGGCCCCCGACTCGGGCCGGCTGCAGCTGTACTACGCGAAGGCGGCCACCGTCCGCGACGGCCGGACGAAGCACGGCCGGTACGTCAGCGGCGGGGTCGAGTCGTGGCCCCGGGACGTGGCGCTCGACGGATTCACCTACGAGGCCTTCGACCCGTACCTGGACGCCGGCGAGCGGGTCAAGCTGCTGCGCCGGCAGCCGGGCTACACCGCGCAGCCCTACGAGTTCATGGCCGCGTACTACCGGGCGCTCGGCCACGAGGAGGCCGCCCGGCAGATCCTGATCGAGAAGGAGCGCGTGCGGCACCAGGGCTTCCACCGCCTTTCCCGGCTCGGCAGTGTGATTTCCAGCACAGCGCTCGGCTACGGTTACCTGCCGCGCCGCGCCGCGATCATCGCCCTCGCAGTTCAGGGGGCCGCGAGCCTCTTCTACGGCTACGAGGTGCCCACCGCCATCCACCCGGGCGATCACGTTACGTTCTATCCGGTGCTCTACGCTGCGGATCTGTTCATTCCGATCGTGCACTTCGGTCAGACCGACGCGTTCCAGTCGCACGGTTTCGCCGCCTTCGTGGCCTTTCTGCTGCCCTATCTGGGCTGGGCCCTGGGCCTGGCGATCGTGGCCGGCGCATCCCGCACCCTGTCGAAAGGTGCGGGCGGAATAGTTTAAGATTCAACTTGGTTGGCCGTCATGGACACCCTCTCCCGAGCCCTGGGAGAGCTCTCCCCGACCAAGAACGGATGAACGATGACCGAGCTGCACGAGCACCTGGTTCTGGACAAGAACGCGCAGGACCTGCTGTTCCGCGAGGCCCGCACCGCGAACACCTTCAGCGACGAGCCGGTGAGCGAGGAGCAGGTAGCCGCGATCTACGACCTGGTCAAGTACGCCCCCACGTCGATGAACATCCAGCCGCTGCGGATCCTGCTGGTCCGCACCCCCGCGGCCCGCGAGCGCCTCGTCGCCCACATGGCCGACGGCAACAAGGCGAAGACCGAGACCGCCCCGCTGGTCGCCGTGCTGGCCTACGACCCCGAGTTCCACGAGAACCTGCCCACCCAGTTCCCGCACTTCCCGGGCGCCCAGGACGTCTTCAAGGGCCAGGATCACCGCTTCGGCGCCGCGTCTCTCAACGCCAGCCTGCAGGTCGGCTACTTCATCCTCGGCGTGCGCGCCGCCGGCCTCGCCGCCGGCCCGATGACCGGCTTCGACGCCGAGGGCATCGACACGGAGTTCTTCTCCGAGTCCGGCTACAAGACCCTCGTCGTCGTCAACATCGGCCGCCCCGGCGAGAACTCCTGGTTCCCGCGCAACCCGCGCCTCGAGCACGACAAGGTCGTCACCACCGTCTGACCCGAGCCACCCCGTCGGCCCACCGCCGAACCAGGGCCGCGCACCCCGCACTCCTCCACGAGCGGCGTGCGCGGCCCTCCCCATGGCCCCGTTTCAGATGACAATACGACTTGTGTCAGTGCTCTTCTCCCGCAGGTCGGACCGTGCATACCCTGGTGCCCTCGCTCACCAGTTCTACCGAGGAGTACCAGATGGTCGCCCCCCGAGGCACGATCTACACCTACGAGACCCTCTCCCAGGCGGCAAGCGCCGCAACCAGCTACCACGGGGTGCTTCGACACCTCGGGCTACCCATCACCGGCGGCGGGGCCACACACTTGGCGCGGCGCATCAAGGACCTGGGCGTCGACGTCTCGCACTTCACCTCGCTCCGACCTCCGCCGGAACCTCTACCGACCTTCGCGCGGGACGAGTTGGCCAACGCGTTGGCCGACAGCCGGAGCCTCGCCGACCTCGCAAGGCACCTGGACCTTCCGGTGACCGCGAGGAGCAGGCGCCATATCGTCGGACAACTCGCGAGCCACGGGCTGAGCACCGGCCGACTCGGCTACCAGCGCCCAGGCCTCGATCCCGGAACACTGCACGATCTCGCCCAGCGATGTACGAGCCGCGCCGAGATGATGCGCCGCCTCGCGCTCGACCCGGAGAATTCCGCGGACTGGCGTCGGCTTCGCAAAGCCCTGTCAGAGCACAATGTCGACACCGGTCATTTCGTCCGGCCCTCGTGGGCTGCGTCGAGGTCGCGAACCTCGCGCACGCTCGACCCGGCCACCGTGCTATGCCGGAGTGAGACGGACCGCAGAGTCTCGGGCGCACGGCTTCGACGCGCCCTGGCCGCGAGCGGAGCGCCGGTCAGGTGCACGGAATGTGGACTCGACGGGTGGTGGCACGGCAAGCCGCTGACCTTGGAGGTCGACCACATCAACGGCGACTACCGGGACAACCGCCGCGAGAATCTACGGTTCCTATGCCCGAACTGCCATGCGACAACGAGCACATATTGCCGCAAGAAGAGCACAGGAACCGCTTAGTGAGTGCGGGAGATGGGATTCGAACCCACACATCCATCTCTGAATACTGGGACCTAAACCCAGCGCGTCTGCATTCCGCCACTCCCGCCTGCGAAAATCCTAGCGCAACGCGCCGAGCGGCCGCACCTGTCGCGCCTCGGGTGACCTCCGCGCCCCCAAACGACCGATCCCACCGACCCGCAGGCGACGAGCGGACCGGGGCGCGCGGCGCTGGAAGCCGTGCGGCCCCGCACCGCCGCCGCTACTTCACCGAGCCTGCGGTGAGGCCGGAGACCACCTTGCCCTCGATGAAGGCGAACAGGATGATCACCGGGATGGTGGCGATCACGGAGCCGGCGAAGAGGTGCTGCCAGTCGGTGGAGTACTGGCCGATGAAGGTGTTCATCTTCACGGTCAGGGGCTCGCTGGAGTCGGTGTTGGTCAGCGTCAGGGCGGTGATGAACTCGTTCCAGGCGGCGATGAAGGTGAAGATCAGGGCCGTGACGATGCCGGGCAGCGCCAGGGGGATGATCACCCGGAACATGGCGCCGATGCGGCTGGTGCCGTCGACCATCGCGGCCTCTTCGAGCTCCTTGGGGATCGCGCCGAAGTAGGCGTTCAGGATCCAGATCGCGAAGGCGAGGTTGAAGCCGGCGTTCACCAGGATCAGCGCGAAGGTGGAGCTCAGGTGGACCGTGTTGGTGAACTCCTGGTAGATGCCGACGATCAGGGACGTCGGCTGGAACATCTGGGTGACCAGCACCAGGAGCAGGAACACGCCGCGGCCGCGGAACTTCCTTCGCGACGTGTAGTACGCGGCGGGGATGGCGACCAGGAGCACCAGCACGGTGGCGCCGATGGAGATCTCCAGGCTGACGGCCAGGTTCGTGCCGAGGCCGGTGGACCAGATGTTCGTGAAGTTCGAGAACGTGATGTGGTGCGGGAGGTAGTCCCGGTCCCGCAGTTCCGCCTGCGGGCGCAGGGCGGTGACGATCATCTCCAGATACGGCAGCACGAAGATGAGGGCGACCAGGTACGCGGCGGCGCAGAGGAGCACCGTGCGGAAGGTCGGCGGCTTGCGGCGGCGGATGCGCTTGGCGCGGTCCTGCGAGGGCGCTGCGGCGGCGGTGACGGCGGCCATGGATCAGCCTTCCTTCAGGGCGCTGCGGTTGGCCCGCAGGAAGACGAGGACGATCAGGATGACCACGCCGAAGTTCACCACGGACAGCGCGCCGGACTGGCCGATGTTGAACTGCTTGAGCGCGTACATGTACACGGTGCTGGTACTGGTCTGGTAGTCCGGCCCGCCGCCGGTCATCGTCCAGATGATCGGGAACGAGTTGAACACGTTCATCAGGTTGATGAGTATCGCGACCAGCAGGGCCGGGCGCAGCAGCGGGAAGGTGATGCGGCGGTACGTGAGCCACTTGCTCGCGCCGTCCATCCGCGCCGCCTCGTAGACGTCGGTCGGGATGGAGGTGAGTCCGGCGAGCAGCGCGTACGTGGTGAACGGGACGGAGACGAAAACCGCCACGGCGATCATCCACCAGAGCGCGTCGGTGGGGTTGCCGAGCCAGGAGGCCTGGCTGCCGTTGAAGTTCTTGACGACGCCGATCTGGTGCAGGAACACGTTGACGACGCCGTTGTTGGGGTCGAGCATCCAGCGGAAGACGATGGCGGTCATCATCACCGAGGCGGCCCACGGCGCGATCAGCGCCCAGCGGACCACGCGGCGGCCGGGGAAGCCGCGGTTGAGCAGCTGGGCCAGCGCGAGCGAGATCAGCACCGTGATGGCGACGATCGCGAAGGTCCACAGCACGGTACGGGCCATCACCGAGCCGAGGTTCGGGTCGGAGAACAGCGTCGTGTAGTTCTTCCAGCCGTAGGCGCCGAGGTCGAAGCCGTACGAGTTGATGTGCTCCCGGGAGGTGGTGAACATCTCCCAGACCGGCCAGAGCACGACGAACGCGATCAGCGCGAGCGCCGGGGCGAGCCAGGGCAGCGGGGCCAGGGCGCGCCGCGCGCGCCGGCCGAAGGACGGGCGGATGGTCCTCGCGGCGCCGGCCTGCGTCGACGCCGCGGCCGGGGCCGTGGCAGCCGGCGGGTTGTCCACGGTTTCCTGCATGGTCAGTTCTCTTCCTTCAGGCGCCGTCATGCGGTCGAGCGGTCGTGCCGGGTGCGAGCCGGCCCCCGATCCCGGGTGCGGGCCGGGATCGGGGGCGGCATCATCTCAGCGGCAGTGCGGGCCGCGAGACTACTGGCCGCTACTCGCGAACGACTGGATCTGGCCGAGCACGGTGCTCGGCGAAGTGCCGTCCACAGCGGCGCCGATCGTCTGCTTGATCTTGGTGCCGACGTCGGACCAGTTGGCGTTCGTCGGGTAGGCCGAGGAGGTCGGGATGGCCTTGACGAACGCGCCGAAGATCGGGTCGTTCTCCTCGGCGTTGGCGGCCGAGGTGGTCGCCGGGAGCAGGTCGTACAGCTTGTCGAACTGCGCCTGGTACGAGTCCTGGTAGGCGAAGTTCAGGAACTCCTGGATCGAGCTCTGGTCGTTGTGCGTGTTCAGCGCGACGATCTGGTCGTCGACGCCGAGCGGGTTGGTCACGGTGCCGCTCTGACCCGGGAAGGGCGCGGTGGCCCAGTCGGAGGAGGTCAGCTTGCCGGCGGTCTGGATGATCGGGACCACGGCCGGGGAGCCGCCGACCATACCGACCTGGCCGGCCGCGAAGTCGGACCACATGGTGGCGCGGTTCACGGTGCCCGGGTTGGCCTCGGTGTCGCCGGCCTTGACCAGGGCGTTCATCTCGTTGAACGCGGTGACGTTGGCGGCCGAGTTGATCGTGTAGGTGCCGCCGCTGTTCACGTAGCCGCCGCCGGCGCCGAGCATCCACATGAAGGACTCGGCCTGGGCCTCCTCGGTGCCGAGGGGCATGCCGTAGCCGATGGTGCTGTTACCGAGCTTGGCGAGCTTGCCAGCGTCGGTCTGCAGCTCGGCCCACGTGGTCGGCGGGGCGCTGATGCCGGCCGCCTTGAACAGCTTGGTGTTGTAGTACAGGGCCCGGGTGCTGGTGGTGAACGGGATGCCGTACTCGGTGCCCTGGTAGTCGCCCTGCTTGGCGAAGGTCGGGATCAGGTTGCTGAGCGTGGACTGGCTCAGCACGTCGGAGGCCTTGTAAGCGATCCCCTCCTGCGCGTACGACTGCGGGGCGTCGCCCTCGATGATGTCCGGGTAGTTCTTCGACTGCAGCAGCGTGTGCAGCTTGTTCGGGAAGTCGTTCCAGTCGATCGTCTGGATGTCCACCGTGACGTTCGGGTACTTGGCGTGGAACGCCGTGGCGATGTTCTGCCAGTAGGTCTGGGTGGAGTTCGACGTCCCGGCCGTTCCGTAGTCGGCGCCGAAGAAGTGCAGGGTGACCTGGGCGCCGGATGATGACCCGGAACCGGACGACTTGGAGGAGGAGCTGCATGCGGACAGTGCTAGGGCGGCTGACAGACCGAGGGCTGCCGCGGCTGCGAGGCGATGCTTCATTGCCTAATGCCTTTCATTGCCAGGACACGCTCTGTTCGAGGAGTGGGCACAATGTAGGCGCGGCGGTCCGGGCTGGTCTATACCAGGGGAAGCCCAGGTATAGACCAGTTATCTAATCGTAATCTCAGCTGCACGGCGTCGTGACTTGATCACCGGCGGTACTGGGGCAAACTACGACAAAAGGCTGACCGGAGGTTCGGGGCGGTCGGCCCTTGCTGACGGTTTGTCAGTGCCGAACGTCAGCTGAGAACCAGATGCGGGGCGAGCGCGGCGAAGGCGCGGCGCCGGTGCGAGATCCGGTTCTTCTCCTCGGCGGGCAGCTCCGCGGTGCTCACGTCGTAGCCGTCCGGCCGGAAGATCGGGTCGTAGCCGAAGCCGCCCGCACCGTGCCGCTCGCGCAGCAGGACGCCCTCGATCCGGCCCTCCTCGACCACCCGGGCGCCGTCGGGCCCTGGCTCGGCCAGCGCGGCGGCGCAGACGAACGCGGCGCCGCGGTGCTCGTCGGGCACGTCGGAGACCTGTGCCAGCAGCAGATCCAGGTTGGCCGCGTCGGCGCCGTGCTTGCCGGCCCAGCGTGCGGAGAAGATGCCGGGCATGCCGTTGAGGGCGTCGACGCAGATGCCGGAGTCGTCGGCGATCGCCGGCAGGCCGGTCGCCTCGGCCACGGCCGCCGCCTTGAGCATCGCGTTGCCCGCGAAGGTGAGCTCGGTCTCGGCCACGTCCGGCACGTCGGGGTAGTCGGTCACGCCGACGAGGTCCACGTCCACCCCGAGGTCGGCGAGGATCGCGCGCAGCTCGCCGATCTTGTGGGCGTTGCGGGTGGCCAGGACGACGCGCCGCGGCTCGTGCTTCGGCACCGCGTCGCTCACCGGCCCAGGGCCTTGTTCTGCAGCAGCGTCAGCTCGCGGCAGCCGAGCTCGGCCAGGTCCAGCAGGTTGCCCAGCTCGCTCCGGTCGAACGGCGCGCCCTCGGCCGTGCCCTGCACCTCGACGAACTTGCCGTCCCCGGTGCACACCACGTTCATGTCGGTTTCCGCACGCACGTCCTCCTCATAGCAGAGGTCGAGCATCGGCTTGCCGTCGATGATGCCCACCGAGACCGCGCACACCGAACCGCTCAGCGGCTCGTGCTTGCCCTTGATCGCGCCGCGCGCGCGCAGCCAGCTCACCGCGTCCTCGAGCGCGACGTACGCGCCGGTGATCGCGGCGGTGCGGGTGCCGCCGTCGGCCTGCAGCACGTCGCAGTCCAGCACGATCGTGTTCTCGCCGAGGGCCTTGTAGTCCACCACCGCGCGCACGGCCCGGCCGATCAGCCGGGAGATCTCGTGTGTGCGGCCGCCGATGCGGCCCTTGACGGACTCGCGGTCGGAGCGGTCGTGGGTGGCCCGCGGCAGCATCGCGTACTCGGCGGTGACCCAGCCGAGGCCGGAACCCTTGCGCCAGCGCGGCACGCCTTCTGTTACCGAAGCCGCACACAGCACCCTGGTTCGCCCGAACTCGACGAGGACCGAGCCCTCCGCGTGGTCCAGCCAGTTGCGGGTGATGGTGACGGGGCGCAGTTGGTCGGCGGTGCGTCCGTCGACTCGCGCCGCGTTCTCTGGGGTCGGGGAGGAGGTCATGCGTCGAGCGTAACGGCCCGGGCGACGTCGCTCAGCTCCGGACCGAGGAAACGCCTGCCGATCTCCCGGAAGCGCTCCGGATCGCCGGTGGTGCGGAATTCGTGCACCGGCGCGGCGAGGGTCTCGTCGCGCATCAGGCCGCGTACGGCGAGCTCCCGGTAGACGTCCTTGGCGGTCTCCTCGGCGCTGGAGATCAGCGTCACATCCTCGCCCATCACGTACGAGATCACGCCGGTGAGCAGTGGATAGTGGGTGCAGCCGAGGATCAGCGTGTCCACTTCGGCCGCCGCGACCGGGTCGAGGTACTCGTGCGCGGCCTTGATCAGCTCCTCGCCGCCGGTGACGCCGTCCTCGACGAACTCGACGAAGCGCGGGCAGGCCTGGCTGGTGAGGGTCACGTTGGGGACGGCGGCGAGCGCGTCGTCGTACGCGCGGGAGGTCATGGTCGCCATCGTGGAGATGACGCCGATGCGGCCGTTGCGGGTGGCGGCCACGGCGCGCCGGGCGGCCGGATGGATCACCTCGACGACCGGCACCGAATAGCGCTCACGCGCGTCCCTGAGCATCGCGGAACTGGCCGAGTTGCACGCGATCACCAGCATCTTCACCCCGTGCTCGACCAGCTGGTCGAGGCATTCGAGGGAGTATTTGCGCACCTCGGCGATCGGCCGCGGGCCGTAGGGGGCCCGGGCCGTGTCACCGAGGTAGAAGACCGGCTCGTGCGGCAACTGATCCAGCAGGGCCCTGGCCACGGTCAGTCCGCCGTAGCCGCTGTCAAAGATCCCGATCGGTGAGTTCGCCACTCGAGAACGATAGAACATCAGGCCCAGAGCTGGCCTGACAGCCTGTCCTCGGCCTGGAATAGACACAGGGTGCCCTCGTACGTCAGGCCCATAGTTGCCCCGACAGGCGGTCCTCGGCCTCGTCCAGGGTTCCCTCGTAGGCGCCTGTCGACAGGTACTTCCAGCCGCCGTCCGCGACGACGAAGGCGATGTCCGCAGTGCCGCCGGCCTTGTGTACCTTGGTCGCGATGCCGATCGCGGCGTGCAGCGCGCAGCCGGTGGAGATGCCCGCGAAGATGCCCTCGGTGGTCAGCAGCTCCCTGGTACGCCGCAGCGCGTCGGCGGACGCGACGGAGTAACGGGTCGTCAGGACCGACTCGTCGTAGATCTCCGGGACGAAGCCCTCGTCGAGGTTGCGCAGGCCGTAGATGAGGTCGTCATAGCGGGGCTCGGCCGCCACGATCTCGATGCCGGGGACCTTCTCGCGCAGGTAGCGGCCCACGCCCATGAGCGTGCCGGTGGTGCCCAGGCCGGCCACGAAGTGGGTGATGGTGGGCAGGTCGGCGAGGATCTCCGGGCCGGTGCCCGCGTAGTGCGCGCCGGCGTTGGCCGGGTTGCCGTACTGGTAGAGCAGCACCCATTCGGGGTTCTGCTCCGCGAGCCGCTTGGCCACCCGGACCGCCTCGTTGGAGCCGCCGGCCGCGGGCGAGGGCACGATCTCGGCGCCCCACATGCGCAGCAGCTGGCGCCGCTCGGCCGAGGTGTTCTCCGGCATGACGCAGATCAGCTTGTAGCCCTTGAGCTTGGCGGCCATGGCCAGCGCGATGCCGGTGTTGCCGCTGGTCGGCTCGAGGATCGTGCAGCCCGGGCTCAGCCGCCCGTCCCGCTCGGCCTGCTCGACCATGGCGAGCGCGGGCCGGTCCTTGATGGAGCCGGTCGGGTTGCGGTCCTCCAGCTTGGCCCAGATCCGCACGTTCTCGGACGGGGACAGCGTCGGCAGCCCGACCAGCGGGGTGTGGCCGAGCGAGTCGAGCAGCGAGTCGTAGCGCATGGCGTCTGGGGTCAGCGCATGCCGCCGGCGACGGCCGGCAGCACGGTGACGTTGTCGCCGTCGGTCAGCTCGGTGTCCAGGCCGCCGAGGAAGCGCACGTCCTCGTCGTTCTTGTACACGTTCACGAAGCGGCGCAGCTGGCCCGCGTCCAGCAGCCGGTCGCCGAGGCCGGGGTGCCGGACGTCGAGGTCGGAGATGAGGTCCTTGAGGGTCTGGCCGCTGCCCTCGACGCGCTTGGCGCCGTCGGTGTAGCTGCGCAGGATGGTCGGGATGGAGACCTGGACGGCCATGGAGGCTCCTGGGAAGTCGGGGCGTTCTCGCCCGGTGGTTGGGGGTCGTCAGCGATGCGGATGTCAGCGACACAGCGCGCTGGCCAGGCGGCCAAGGTCGACGTGGCGGCGCGCCACGAGCAGCGCACTCGGGTCATGGGCCGTCATCACATCGGGGGAACGCATGCGCCCATTCTACCGATTCCCGCTGTAAGGGCCCCGGGGCGTCTCAGTTGTTGGCCCAGGTGGCCGGTCCACCGCCGGAGCAGTGCATCAGCGCCAGATAGGCGGTGGTCAGGGTGAGCCAGCGGGTCATCGGGTTGCGCGGCACCAGCGCGAGGATCACCCAGGCGACCGCGGCGTACCAGGGCAGCGACCAGGGCGCGACCAGGATCCAGGCGAAGCAGAGCGCGAAGGGCACGGTCACCACGGCCGGCTGGTCAGCGCCGAATTTCCGGTAGATCGCGTACGCGATCAGCACCATCAGGATCGGCCAGCTGATCGAGATGATATCGGTGGACACCCGCTGGCCGGTGGACTGCGCGCCGAACAGGCCGAACACCCATTCGACGGTGAGCTGGAAGGCGCGCCAGGGCGAGGGCGTGGCCACCAGGCTGGAGGCCTGCAGCACCTGTTTGAAGGCGTGCATGCCGAAGAAGGAGTAGAAGAACACGACCGTGCCGAGCCCGCCGACCGCCAGCCGCAGCAGGTTCGCCCATTCGCGCCGGTTGAGCAGCACCCAGCCGACGGCGACGCCGGCCAGGCCCGCGGTGATCTTGAAGCAGCAGCCGGTGCCGATCGCCGCGCCGACCCACAGGTAGCGCCAGCCGCTCGTCCGGCTGCGGGCGAGCTGGACGCCGACGACGCTGGCCGCGGCGACGTACGTGTCCAGGTGGCCGCCCCCGACGAGCTGCTGGATCAGCACCGGGTTGGCCACCCACATCAGGCTGGCGCGTACCGGGTCGTCGGCGGTGCGCAGCAGGAAGTAGCCGACGCCGAGGAAGACCAGCCCGTTCATGATCATCAGGAAGGACACGGCGGCGGCCGGGTTGGAGCTGCCGCCGAACAGCGCGGCGAGCTGCTGCAGCCAGGTGGCCAGCGGGCCGTAGACCGAGGGCGTGTTCCGCCACATCTGGCCGACGGTCATCGTGTACAGGTCGGAGGGGCCGAGCTGTCCCGGGCCGTTGTTGTACGGATCGATGCCGAGGTTCGCCATTCGGCCGTACGCGGCGTAGCTGGTGGTGTCCGAGGAGCCGACCGGTGTGACGAACACCATGATGGCGACGATCGCGCAGGCGACCAGGAACAGGTGCCGCGGGTTGGGCCGCCAGCCGCGGCTGTTGGCCCACAGCAGTCCGGCCAGGCCCACGCACTGCATGACGATCGCGGTCCAGGTCAGGGCGATCGAGGTCCAGTCGGGCAGATGGCCGAGATGCCCGGAGAGCGGCAGCACGATGTAGACGATCCCGGTCCTGACGCCGGTCTTGCTGTTCTCGATGAACGGCACGCGGTAGAGCGTGTTGTAGTTCGGCGAGAAGATGCCGACCACCATGATCAGCCCGAGCCCGACCAGCGAGATGATGATCGCGCTGCGCGGGGTGGCGAGCTTGGAGTTCGCGAGCTTGTAGACGAGTTCGAGCCCGCGCGAGACCGGGCCGCCCGGGCCCTCGGCGGGGCGTGGCTCGTCCGCGGACCGGCCGTTGTCGCCGGGTCCGCCGACGACGACGGCCCCGGGGCCCCCGCCTGCGCTTATCGGCTTCGTCACTGTTCCTCGTCCTGCTCTTCCCCGTGGCGATGCTAGTGCCAAGTCAGCTCGTGTGTGTCACCGAGGCCGCGGTCTTTACCGGTTCCGCGAACTCCTGCGGCTCGCGGGCGCCGGCCTGCCAGAGCCGGCGCAGCGCCTGCACGCAGGCGACCACCAGGATCAGGTTGCGCGCCGCCACCACCATCGTCCCCCAGAACTGGCCGCCCATGACCTCGCCGAACAGCAGCGGGAACTCGACCTGGGTGATCAGCACGCAGAACACGACGAGGCAGGCCGGCCTGGCCATCACCGTACCGCGGCGCATCGGGCCGTTCTCGGTCAGTACCAGCGCGGCCAGGCCGAGCAGCCAGATCAGGTACTGCGGGCTGAGCACCCGGCTGGTGACGACGAGCACCAGCACGACGGTGAACGCCGTGTCGTACATCAGGCCCGGGGTCCAGCAGCGTGGCCGGAAGCGCATCAGCCGCCACCACAGCACGATGCCCACGCCGACCACGGTGAGCAGTTCGGCGAAGGAGGCGACGGCGGAGATCCCGGGTCCGGAGATCTGGAAGGAGCCGTAGCTCATCGCGACCTTGGCCGGGTAGCCGAACCAGTGCAGGAACATGAACACGGAGGCGAGCACGGACTCGACCTCGATGCCGCGGTTGGACTGGCCGGACAGGAAGGACAGGGCGCCGGTCATGGACAGCGAGAGGATCGCGGTGAGGACCAGCGCGGTGCCGACCGCCCAGGCGACGGCGCGCCGGCCGGGACCCTTCGGCGGCAGCCCGAGGATCAGCGCGCCCGGCCAGACCTTGATGATCGTGCCGAGCCCGAGCAGCGCGCCGCGCGCCGACCAGCGCAGCTTCACCGAGCGGGCCGGCAGGACCAGCCCGGCCACGGCCAGCGCGGTGACGATCACGTCGTAGCGCATCAGCAGCAGCGGGCCGATCGCGAAGCCGCCGACGACCCACACCCACACCCCGGTCAGGTGCGCGTCCGCGCCGTCGGCCGCCGCGTTCCGGTGCGCGTGGCCGAGCAGCAGCAGGAAGACGGCCAGGTCGGCGAGCAGGGCCAGGAAGAAGAAGGTGACCAGGTAGCTGGCGCCGAAGTGGGTGACCAGCAGCGGGGCCAGGAAGATCAGCGCGGCGGCGGGCGGGTACTGCCATCGGTTGTCGTGCACGGGATAGCTGCCGTGCTCCAGGATGCGGGCCCAGCCGTTGTAGATCTTCACATCGCCCAGCACCGCGCCGTGCGAGAACCAGGGAATGACCGTCGTCGCCATCAGCATGAGCAGCAGCCGGGTGACCAGCCACGCCAGCAGGGCGCGCCGGTACCGCGGTTCGGCGACGACGAGAAGGCTCATTCTGAGGCGTCCACTACCTTGATCTCCTCCTCGGAGACCACGCCGTCGATGATCCGGAAGGAGCGGAACTGGAACTCGCCGAGGCCGTCGGTGTCCCGGGTGGAGACGAGGACGAAGTGGGCGGTTCCGTAGTCGGCGTTGGCCACGTCGGTGCGCGAGGGGTAGGCCTCGGTGGCCGTGTGCGAGTGGTAGATGACCACCGGCTCCTCGTCCCGGTCGTCCATCTCGCGGAAGACCTTGAGCTTCTCGGCCGAGTCCAGGCTGTAGAAGGTCGGGGAGTGCTCCGCGTTGATCATCGGGATGAACCGCTCGGGCCGATCCGAGCCGAGCGGCCCGGCGACGATCCCGCAGGCCTCGTCGGGATGGTCGCGGCGGGCATGGTCGATGATGGCGGCACGGATCGCCTGTCCTATGGTCAGCACGGGAAAAGGGTAACCGGTCAAACTCACCAAGGCGTCACCGATCGCCTGTGCTGACCCTGTGGTCAGCACAGGAAAAGGGTAACCGGAACCGCTGAGCGCGCGCTCACACGGACCCGGCGGGCGCTGACACGGACGCCGCGGGCGCTCAGCGGGGCAGCGCCTCCAGCAGCGTCTCCTGCAGGTAGCCCAGGTAGTGGTAGGCGGGGACGTAGGCGCGCAGCGGGTCGTCCTGGCCCAGTTCGGCGCCGGGTTCCTGGCCGTCGTCGGTCAGCCCGAAGCGGGAGCCGAGCACCAGCCGCAGGTCGTTGAGCGTGCCGAGCCAGCACTGCGCCTGCTCCTCGTCGAGGTCGAAGCGGCCGCCCTTGTCCTCCGGCAGGCTCTCCAGCGCGCACTGCGCCCGGCCGCGCTTGCCGGCCCGCAGCTCGCCCTCGGTGAACCGGCGGAACTCGGCCGCGGCCTGCTCGTCCTCCCGGTACGCGTCCGGGAACAGCCGGGCCAGCGCCGGATCGTCCGGCGGCGCCACCTCCTCGGGCTCGGCGGCGAGGTCGGCCAGGCCGAGCTCTATGGCCAGCGGGTCAGCGCTGCTCGCCCGCTCCTCGGCCGGACCGAGCAGGTCGAGCAGCTGTCCGAAGAGGTAGGCGAGCAACTCTGCCTCCACCGCCTCCAGGTTGGCCTGGACGGTACGGTTCGGGCCGGCGCGAAACGTGAAGCTCAAGGCGGGTTCTCTCAGGGTCGGCGAGTGACGCGGCGTCAGTCGTGTTGCAGCGTGGCCCAAAGACCATAGCCGTGCATGGCGGCCACGTCGCGTTCCATCTCCTCGCGGGACCCGGTGGACACCGCCGCCTTGCCGCGCTGATGCACGTCCATCATCAGCTTCTCCGCCCTCGTCCGCGGATATCCGAAATACGTCTGGAAGACGTAGCTGACATAGCTCATCAGGTTGACGGGGTCGTTCCAGACGACCGTGGTCCAGGGCCGGTCCGCGGACCGCAGCGGGTCCGCGTCGGCGATTTCCGGCTGTTCCAATTCAATGGGCGCAGTGCTCACGGTCCTATCGTCGCACTCTTTGAGACGGCGCTCACATGCCGAGGTCCCTGTTATGCGGTACCCTTAGCGTCATGGTGACGATAAGTACCCCGGCCCTGCTCACCGATCACTACGAGCTGACCATGCTGCAGGGCGCGCTGCGCAGCGGCGCGGCCGGGCGGCGGTCGGTGTTCGAAGTGTTCACCCGTCGGCTGCCGGACGGACGCAGGTACGGCGTCGTGGCGGGCACCGGACGGGTCATCGAGGCGGTGGAGGAGTTCCGCTTCACGGCGGAGCAGCTCGAGTTCCTCGAGCGGGCCGCGGTGGTGGACCGGGCCACGCTGGACTGGCTGGCCGACTACCGCTTCCGCGGCTCGATCAGCGGCTACCGGGAGGGCGAGTGCTACTTCCCCGGCTCGCCGATCCTCACGGTGGAGGGCGGCTTCGCCGAGTGCGTGCTGCTCGAGACGCTGGTGCTGTCCATCCTCAACCACGACTCGGCGATCGCCGCGGCGGCCTCCCGGATGGTCTCGGCGGCGGCCGGGCGCCCGTGCATCGAGATGGGCTCGCGGCGCACCCACGAGGAGGCCGCGGTGGCCAGCGCCCGGGCGGCGTACCTGGCCGGCTTCTCCGCGACCTCGAACCTGGAGTCCAGGTTCCGCTACGGCGTGCCCACGGTCGGCACCGCGGCGCACGCGTTCACCCTGGTGCACGACAGCGAGCGGGAGGCCTTCCAGACGCAGGTGGCGGCCCTCGGCAAGGGCACGACGCTGCTGGTCGACACGTACGACGTGGCCGAGGCGGTACGGGTGGCCGTGGAGGTGGCCGGGCCCGATCTCGGCGCGGTGCGGCTGGACTCCGGCGACCTGCTGTGGATGGCGCACCGGGTGCGCAAGCAGCTCGACGAGCTCGGCGCCCGCAACACGAAGATCGTGGTGACCAGCGACCTGGACGAGTACGCGATCGCGGCGCTGGCCGCCGCCCCGGTGGACTCGTACGGGGTGGGCACCCAGCTGGTGACCGGCAGCGGCGCGCCGACCTCGTCCATGGTCTACAAGCTGGTGGCCCGCGCGGAGTCGGCCGACCCGAAGGCGCCGCTGCTGCCGGTGGCGAAGCGGTCCACCGGCAAGCCGAGCATCGGCGGCCGCAAGTGGGCCTACCGGCGGATCGACGAGGACGGCGTGGCCACCGAGGAGATCATCACGACGCATCCGGACCCCTCGCTCGGCCGCCCGCTGATCACCCCGCTGGTCGTGGACGGCGACGTGGTGGAACGACAGAATCTGGCCGAGGGACGGCGGCTGCACCAGGACAGCCTGGCCCAGCTGCCGGTCTCGGCGACCCAGTTGTCCCGTGGGGACGCGGTGATCCCCACGGTCTACACGAAGGTGGACTGACACGATGGCCAAGGCACTGATCGTGGTGGACGTGCAGAAGGACTTCTGTGAGGGCGGCTCGCTCGCGGTGACCGGCGGTAACGCGGTCGCGGCGAAGGTGCGCGAGTACGTGCTCGACGAGGACGGGGGCGGCGCCGACTACGTGGTCGCGACCCGGGACTACCACGTGGACCCGGGCGAGCACTTCGGCGAGTGGCCGGTGCACTGCAGGGTCGGGACGGAGGGCGCGGACTTCCACCCTGCCGTCGCCGACCTGCCGTTCGATGCCGAGTTCCGCAAGGGCGAGCACGCGGCGGCGTACTCCGGCTTCGAGGGGGTGGACGCGTCCGGGTCCGGGCAGAGCCTCGAGCAGTGGCTGCGGGCGCGCGGGGTGACCGAGGTGGACGTGTGCGGGCTGGCCACGGACTTCTGCGTGGCGGCGACCGCGAAGGACGCCGAGACGCTCGGCTTCGCCACCCGCGTGCTGCTGGAGATGAGCGCGGCGGTCAACCCGGGCTAGCCGGGACCGGACGGGCGACGGGCCCGCATACGACCCCTGGAACGAGGGTGTCGCATGCGGGCCCGTCGACGCGTATCAGACCTCGCTATCAGACCTCGCCCATCAGACCTTGACGGTGACGGTCGAGGTCGCGCGCTCGTGCACGCCCTGCCGGTACGGCCGTCCCCAGAGCACGCCGCCGAGCGTCAGCACGTCCACGACCGGGATGATCGCGAACACCCAGAAGAGCAGTGCCCTGCGGATCCCGGCCCCGCCGCGGCCGAGCGGGTTGCCGTCGGCCAGCTTCACGACGCGCACCCCGGCGAGCCGCTTGCCGAAGGTCTGCCCGCCGCGCCCGAGCCGGTAGCCCTCGTAGATGATCGAGACGACCAGGAAGGCGAGCAGCGCGCCCGCCCACATCGCGATGCCGATCCCGTCCATGCCGAGCGTGGTGTAGGTCGTGGTGGCCTGCGAGTCCAGCTTGAGCACGTACTGGTGGTCGTGCCGGTGCGCTATCAGCAGCAGGGTCACGGTGATCGGCGCCGAGAAGATCGCGGCGATGCCGATGTCGATGATGCGGCCCAGGAAGCGCGAGCCGGGTGT
>NZ_DASZKT010000017.1:0-7410 GCF_035552695.1 Actinospica sp. | reverse complement strand
CGGCGTTCGCGCGAGCGAACGCCGCGGCGAGCTTCTCGGGGTGCCGAGAGGACAGGTACAGGTAGGGGTGCGGATCCTGCGGGTCGATCACTTCGACCCGCACCGCGGTCTTCACGTAACTGCGCAGCAGCATGAACGCGCGAGGATCGGCCTCGTGCATCTGCAGTGCCCGGGCCCTGTCGGCCGACAGGGCGCTCGCCTCGCCGAGGGCGGACAACGGCAGCGTCGCCGGCCCCGCCTTCAGCTGGCCTCCGGAGAGCTCGATGCCGGCCCGGCCGTACGAGGCGACCACCCAGGCCGAGAGCAGCGTGCCGCCGACCAGTCCGGCGAGCGCCTGCCAGGGGCCGAACCACAGAAAGATGCAGGCCAGCGCTAGGCCGAAGAGGAAACTGATGAAGTACCAGGACACGGGCGCGCGCAGCTGTTCGCGGTAGCCGGGCGATTCGGCGGAAGTCATGCCTCCTAGCGTCACACACGGATGCTGAGCCTTTCGCAGGGGTGCCTGGCTTTTCAGAGTTACTCACGAGTAATATCGCTGGCATGAACGACGCCCAGGACGCCGCCGTGTACCGCGGCCCCACCGACCCGCCCGCGACCGCCGTCCTGCCCGAGCGCCACCCGGACGCCCCGCAGCCCGGCAAGGGCCTAGGCACGCACTACGCGCAGTGCTTCGGCTGCGGCGAGGATCGGCCGGAGGGCCTGCACTTGCACGTCCGGGCCGGCGAGGGCGTCTCCGTCACCGCCGAGTTCGAGGTCGCGCCGGCGCACCAGGGCGCTCCCGGGCTGATCCACGGCGGGCTGCTGGCCACGGCGTTCGACGAGGTCATGGGCGCGGTCAGCTGGATGCTGCGGATCCCGGCCGTCACCGGGCGCCTCGAGACCGACTTCCTGAAGCCGGTGCCGGTGGGCCGCGTCGTGCACTTCCGCGCCTGGTGCGCCGGCCGGGCCGGGCGGAAGCTCTACCATCGCGCCGAGGCCCGGCTGGACGGCCCCGACGGGCTGCTCGTGGCCAAGGCCGCCGCGCTGTTCGTCTCGGTGCGGTTGGAGCACTTCACCAGCAACGGCCGCTCCGAAGAGGTCCAGGCCGTGCTCGACGACCCGGAGACCTACCGTTCGCTCAAAGCGTTCGAACTCAATCCCTGATCGCGCAGCCCGGCTTCGGCGTACGGGATAGGGTGCGCCATGTGGAATTCGCACCGCGCACGGAGACGGCCGACGTCGACGTCCTGATCCGGCGGCTCGATCGGGACCTGCCGCTGCCCGCCTACGCGCTGCCCGGCGATGCCGGGGCCGACCTGCGCACCGCGGTCGACGTCGAACTCGGCCCGGGGGAGCGCGCCGTGCTGCCGACCGGGATCGCGGTGGCCATGCCGGAGGGCTACGCAGCGTTCGTACATCCGCGTTCCGGCCTCGCCGCGCGCTACGGGGTGTCGCTGGTGAACACACCGGGCACGATCGACTCGGGCTACCGCGGCGAAATCAAGATCATCGTCGTCAACCTGGACCGGAACGAGCCGGTCAAGTTCCTGCGCGGCGACCGGGTGGCCCAACTGGTCTTCCAGCGGGTCGAGCGGGCGCGCTTCGTGGAGGTGGCGGAGCTGCCGGGCAGCGAGCGCGGGGACGGGGGCCACGGCTCCACCGGCAGGTAGCTCCTTTCGCCGCCGAGAAGGGTAAACCGCGTCAGCCGGGTTATAGTCCGCGTTGAAGCGAATAACGGATGGGGAGAAGACAGCGATGTTCCGACGGCGAGGCCGCGAGTCGGCCGACGATGCCGAGCTTGGGTCCGAGGACGAGGTCGGACAGGAGCCGAAGGACGCCGCGTCGGCGCACCTCAAGACGGCCGAGGCGCCTGCCGAGCGAGCGAACGGCCCCTGGGACGAGACCGAGGTGGACAAGCCGCTCGAGGGCCGCGTGGACCTCGGCGGCCTGCTGGTCCCCGCCGTCCCCGGAATGGAAGTGCGCCTCGAGGTCTCCGAACAGCAGCAGGTGATGGCGATCACCGTGGTGCTCGGGCAGAGCGCCATCCAGCTGCAGGGCTTCGCCGCGCCGCGCTCCGAGGGCATCTGGGGCGAGGTGCGCGACGAGATCTCGGCCGAGGTGACCAAGCAGGGCGGCGTGATCGACAAGGGCGTCGGCGCCTTCGGGCCCGAGCTGCGCGCCCGGGTCCCGGTCCGGCTGCCGGACGGCAACCAGGGCGTCCAGGTGGTGCGCTTCCTCGGTGCGGACGGCCCGCGCTGGTTCCTGCGCGCGGTCATCTCCGGCCAGGCCGCGATCCAGCCGCAGGCGGCTGCCGTGGTCGAGCAGGTCTTCCGCGACGTCGTCGTGGTGCGCGGCACCCAGGCGATGGCCCCGCGCGACCCGATCCCGCTGCGGCTGCCCCCGCAGGCCATGCCCACCGACCCGGCCGCGGCCGCGGGCGAGCAGGCGCCGCCGGTCTCGCCCTACAGCGGCCAGGGCCTGAGCCCCTTCGAGCGCGGCCCGGAGATCACCGAGATCCGCTAGGACTCGCGGGACGCGAGCGTGACGGAGGATCGGTCGGCGGGCCACCCGCGCAGGCGGTACGCCGCCGACTGGTCGCCCGTTCGCCCGACAAGCACGGGTGCGCCGGGTACGATGCCAGACATGTCTGCCGAAGCCGCCGCCGTGCCCCCGCAGCCCGTGTCCCAGGGACAGGGCTCCGAGGAGCCGTCCCACGAGGAGCGGCTGGCCGCGTACGAAGCCTCCGTCTTCGCCGCGTTCGGCGGCCGGCGCGGGCTGGCCGAGACGGGCCTGCCGAGCGTCCTGTTCATCCTCGTCTACGGCATCAGCCACAACCTGACCGGCGCGATCTGGTCCGCGATCGCGGTGGCCGCCGTGCTCAGCGTGGTACGGCTGATCAAGCGGGACACGCTGCAGCACGCGCTCAGCGGCCTGGTCGGCGTGCTGGTCTGCGCGGCCGTGGCCCATTTCTCCGGGCAGGCCAAGGGTTTCTACCTGCCGGGCGTGCTGCTCAACATCGGCGAGGCGATCCTGTTCTCCGGCAGCGCCCTGCTGCGCTGGCCGATCGTGGGCGTCGTGCTCGGCCCGGTGACCGGCGAGATGATGGCCTGGCGGCAGCACCCGGCGCGGATGCGCGCGTTCACCCTCGCCACCTGGCTGCTCGCCGCGATGTTCGTGCTGCGGGTGTGCGTCGAGGTACCGCTGTACCTCTCCGGCCAGGTGGACGCGCTCGGCGTCGCCAAGATCATCCTCGGCTACCCGCTCTACCTGGGCGTCGCCTACTTCTGCTGGCAGATCATCCGCAAGGCCCCGCTGCCGCCGGTCACGGCCGCGCACAAGGCGGACGGCGAAGAAGAGGACTGAAACGAATACGGCCCCGACGCGGAGCACGCGACGGGGCCGATTCCGTTGTGTCCTAACGGTTCAGCAGGTCCTCGAGCTGCTGCTCGCGGTCCGGCGCCGCGACGAACAGCAGTTCATCGCCGCCCTCGAGCGGCTCCTCCGGCGTCGGCACCACGACGCGGCCGCCGCGCAGCACCGCGACCAGCGCGGTGTCCTCGGGCCACTCCACCTCGCCGATGCCGGTGCCGACCAGCGGCGCGTCGGCGGGCAGGGTGAGTTCGACCAGGTTGGCGTCGCCCTGACTGAAGCGCAGCACCCGCACCAGGTCGCCGACCGAGACGGCCTCCTCGACCAGCGCGGACATCAGACGCGGTGTGGAGACGGCCACATCCACGCCCCAGGCGTCGTTGAACAGCCACTCGTTCTTCGGGTGGTTGACCCGGGACACCACGCGCGGCACCCCGTACTCGGTCTTCGCGAGCAGCGAGACGACCAGGTTGGCCTTGTCGTCTCCGGTCGCGGCGATGACCACGTTGCAGCGCTGCAGCCCGGCCTCGTCCAGCGAGGCGATCTCGCAGGCGTCGGCCAGCAGCCACTCGGCGCGCGGCAGCTCGTCCACCGCGATCCGGTGCGGCTCCTTGTCCACGAGCAGTACCTCGTGGCCGTTCTCCAGCAGTTCCACGGCAATGGAGCGGCCGACGTTGCCGGCTCCGGCGATCGCGACGCGCATCAGTGCTCCGGTCCCTTCGCGAAGATCTCCTCAACCCGCGCCTGCTCGGCGAGGCGCAGCGCGACGTGTACCAGGTCGCCCTCCTGCAGCACCGTCTCGCCGTCCGGCAGCAGGCCCTTGCCGAGCCGGGTCAGCAGCGCCACCCGGATGCCGGCGACCGACTCGAGCCGGGACACCCGCTGGCCGACCCAGGCCGCGGCCACGTGCACCTCGGCGAAGGCCACGGCGCCGGACGGGTCGCGCCAGTGCTCCTCCGTGCCGCCGGGCAGCAGCCGGCGCAGCATCTGGTCGGCGGTCCAGCGCACCGTGGCCACGGTCGGGATGCCGAGCCGCTCGTAGATCTCGGCGCGCCGCGGGTCGTAGATGCGGGCGCAGACGTTCTCCACACCGAAGGTCTCCCGCGCCACCCGGGCCGCGATGATGTTCGAGTTGTCCCCGCTGGAGACGGCGGCGAAGGCGCCCGCTCCCTCGATGCCGGCGGCGATGAGCGTGTCGCGGTCGAAGCCGGTCCCGGTGACCCGGCGGCCGCGGAAGGTGCCGCCGAGGCGGCGGAAGGCCTGCGGGTCCTGGTCGATCACGGCGGCGCTGTGCCCCAGTTCCTCCATGCTCAGGGCCAGCGTGGACCCCACGCGGCCGCAGCCCATGATCACGATATGCACAGTTACCGGGTCTCCTCAGTTCTCTCGTCCGGGCGCGTGAGGGGGCGCGCGCCCGGCTCACGGTGTCGTGTCTATCATCCGCCCGTTCATCGCGTCAGTGCGGGTGCGGCGTCGGACGGCCTACCCTTGAGTGTCCGATCCCCCAGCAACAGAATCGACAACCACCGTGCCGCGCACTTCCTCGCCCCGCCCCGTTTCGCGCCCCGACGCCGGACCGTCACTCGTCGGCGAGCGCTTCGAGGCGACCGTGGAGCGGGTGGCGCACGGCGGCTTCTGCGTCGCGCGGCATGAGGGCCGGGCCGTGTTCGTCCGGCACGCGCTGCCCGGCGAGCGCGTCGTGGCACAGGTGACGGAGGGACACACGGGCGACCGCTATCTGCGCGCGGACGCGGTGGAGATCCTCGACGCCTCGCCGGATCGCGTGGAGGCGCCCTGCGAGTACGCGGCTCCCGGCCGCTGCGGCGGCTGCGACTGGCAGCACGCGACGCCCGATGCACAGCGCCGTCTCAAGGCCGCGGTCGTCGAGGAGCAGCTGTTTCGCCTGGCCGGCATCGAGCGGAAGGTCGAGGTCGAGGAGGCGCCGGGCACGCCGGACGGTCTCGGCTGGCGCACCCGCGTCCAGTTCGCGGTCGACGACGCGGGAAGGATCGGCCTGCGCAAGAGCCGGTCGCACGAAATCGTGCCGATCGAGACCTGCGCGATCGCAGCGCCGGGCGTCGAGGAGGTCGGCGCCGAGCGGCGGTCCTGGCCGGGCGTGGCCGGGGTCGAGGTGATCGCCGCGAGCGGCTCCTCGGACCGCGCCGTGGTCGTCACGCCGCTGCCGAAGCCGGACGGCCGGATGCCGATCGTCGAGATGGACGTGCCGGTCGCGGTGCTGCGCGGGGACGGCCAGGGCGGCGCCGCGCGGGTGCACGGCCGGGCCCAGGTGCGCGAAGTGGCCGCGGGCCGCACGTGGAAGGTCAGCGGCTCCGGCTTCTGGCAGGTGCACCCGGCCGCCGCCGACGTGCTCAACGAGGCCGTGCTGGAGGCCGTGGAGGCCCGGCCCGGCGAGACCGCGATGGACCTGTACTGCGGCGTCGGCCTGTTCGCCGCCGGGCTGGCCGAGGCGGTCGGCGAGGACGGCGAGGTCGTCGCCGTCGAGTCCGACAAGGGCGCGGTCGAGGACGCGCTCGTGAACCTCGAGAGCTACGACCAGGTCGTGATCGTGGAAGACCGCGTGGACAAGGCCCTCAAGGACGCGCCGGAGGGCTTCGAGGCCGAGGTCGTCGTGCTCGATCCGCCGCGATCCGGAGCGGGCAAGAAGGTCGTCGCCGGGATCGCGGAACTGCGGCCGCGGGTCGTGGCGTATGTGGCGTGCGATCCGGCGGCGCTGGCCCGGGATCTCGCGTACTTCGCCGAACAGGGTTACGAATTGGACACGCTGCGCGCGTTCGACCTGTTCCCGATGACCCATCATGTCGAATGCGTGGCGCGGCTCGTCCGCTCCGCCCGATAGGATTCCGTAACGTAGACCGCGACTGGCGCCGCGAGGTGGAACCGACCACCGTGGAACGGTCTGAATGGCAATGGCAGTGGGCACCGTGCGCCTGGGTGGCCGCCTGAGTCGAGTCCTGACCTGGAGGCACCATGCACGAGCCCGCTGTTCCGCATCTGACCGCCGCCGATCCCGAGATCGCGAATCTGGTGCAGGCGGAGGCCCAGCGCCAGCACGACAAGATCCGGATGATCGCGTCGGAGAACTACGTGTCGACGGCCGTTCTCGAGGCCACCGGCACCGTCTTCACCAACAAGTACTCCGAGGGCTACGCAGGCAAGCGCTACTACGAGGGCCAGCAGGTCGTCGATCAGCTCGAGCGCCTCGCGATCGAACGCGCCAAGTCGCTGTTCGCCGCCGAGCACGCCAATGTGCAGCCGTACTCGGGCTCGCCCGCGAACCTCGCGGTCTACCTCGCGTTCATGAACCCCGGCGACACCGTGCTGTCGATGGAACTGGCGCACGGCGGCCACCTGACCCACGGCTCGCCGGTCTCGGCCACCGGCAAGTGGTTCCGGCCCACGCACTACGGCGTGCGCAAGGAGACCGGCCGGGTCGACATGGACGACGTGCGCGAGATCGCCCTGCGCGAGCGGCCCAAGATGATCATCGCGGGCGGCACGGCCATCCCGCGCACCATCGACTTCCCGGCCTTCGCGGAGATCGCCAAGGAGGTCGGCGCGATCCTGCTGGCCGACATGGCGCACATCGCCGGCCTCGTCGCGGGCGGCGCGCACCCGACCCCGTTCGGCTACGCGGACGTCGTCTCGACGACCACGCACAAGACCCTGCGCGGCCCGCGCGGCGCGATCTTGTTCTCCACGGAGGAGCACGCGAAGGCGATCGACAAGGCCGTCTTCCCCGGCCTGCAGGGCGGTCCGCACAACCACACCACGGCGGCGATCGCGGTCGCGCTGGCCGAGGCGGCCCGGCCGGAGTTCAAGGACTACGCGGCGTCCATCGTGGCCAACGCCAAGGCTCTCGCGGACGCGCTGACCGAGCGCGGCTTCGACCTGGTCTCCGGTGGCACGGACAACCACCTGCTACTCGTCGACCTGACCAACAAGGAGGTCACCGGCAAGGTGGCCGCCAAGGCGCTGGACGCGGCCGGCATCGAGCTGAACTTCAACGCGGTGCCCTTCGACCCGCGTCGTCCGTTCGACCCC
>NZ_DASZKT010000016.1:0-18513 GCF_035552695.1 Actinospica sp. | reverse complement strand
GCGTCAACGACTACGAATCCTTCACCTCCATCCTCGGCGTCAGCCCCGGCAACAACCTCACCTGCTGACACAACACACCCACCAACACAACACCCTGACCCACACCGGCTCCCCGGCGGCACACCTGCCACCGGGGAGCCGCGCATTGACGGTGTTACTCGGCCAGGTGAAAATTACTCATGCGAGTAACACCAACCGGCGAGACCCGTGATCGCCCCCTCGCCGCGACCGCGCGCAGGGCCCAGATCATCGCGGCCACGATCGAGACGATCGCGGAGCTGGGATACGGACAGGCCTCGTTCGGGCGGGCGCCCAGGTAAACCCGCAGCTTGCCGCGTTGGCTCACACCCTCACCCACTCTTGGTCAACGGCGCCTGCCCGGTGGCCTCGGCACGAGGCCACCGGGCGAGGTGCGGTGTCACCTCGGTCAGGAGGTGACGCCGGTGGCGAACGCCGTGGTGCTGGAGTCGCTACTCGAGTACTGCTGGTCCAGCGCGATGTTGAGCGTGGTGGTGTTCACGCCCGGCTCGCCGAGGATGCCGATGTCGCGGCCGGTGGTGCTGGCGCCGATCAGGGCGTCCACCTGGGCGACGGAGATCCCGCGGGTCTGCGCGATCCGCGCGGCCTGCTGGTCGGCGTTCTCCGGCGTGATGTACGGCTCCTCGCCCGAACCGGACGCGGTCACCGCGTCCGTGGCCACCTGGGAGGCGGTCACGGTGTATCCGGGCACGGAGTCGAACTTCGCCACGTTCGTCCGCATGTCGGTGATCAGCGTGACGAGCGTCGGGCTGTTCGGTCCGAGATTGTTGCTGCCGGACGCCGAGTAGTTGCACCCGTCGGCCAACTGGATCGTGTACCCGCCGGCGGTCGAGTCGTTGGCGAAGGTCGGCCGGGACTGGAAGTACTTGTTGATCGGGTCCGCGTAGCCGGTCACGCCGTCCTTCTTGTTCAGCGCGGCCTCGGCGCTCGACGGGTTGACGAACGTCTGGCACAGCGCCTTCGAGCCGATGACCTGGCCCTTGCTGTTGGTGATCAGCGAGCCGTCTGCCTGGTTCTTGAACGCGACCTGCCCGATGCCGGTCATCACCAGCGGATAGGCGATGCCGCAGATGACCGTGAACACGATCATCGCGCGGATCGCGGCGAGGTGCCGAAGCACCGCACCAGGAAGCCTGGACATGTCAGATCACCGACCCATTCCGGGGAGGAGGTGGATGACCAGGTCGAGCAGCTTGATCCCCGCGAACGGGATGATCAGGCCGCCGACGCCGTAGATCCACAGGTTGCGCCTCAGCAGCGCGGAGGCGGAGGCCGGGGTGTAGCGCACCCCGCGCAGGGCCAGCGGGATCAGCGCCACGATGATCAGTGCGTTGAACACGATCGCCGAGGTGATCGCGGAGGCCGGGCTGTAGAGATGCAGGATGTTGAGCTTGGACAGGCCCGGGAACACGCCCGCGAACATCGCCGGGAGCATCGCGAAGTACTTCGCGACGTCGTTGGCGATGGAGAACGTGGTGAGCGCGCCGCGGGTGATCAGCAACTGCTTGCCGATCTCCACGATCTCGATCAGCTTCGTCGGGTTGGAGTCGAGGTCCACCATGTTCCCGGCCTCCTTGGCGGCCGAGGTGCCGGTGTTCATCGCCACGCCGACGTCGGCCTGAGCGAGCGCCGGGGCGTCGTTGGTGCCGTCGCCGGTCATCGCGACCAGCTTGCCGCCCTCCTGCTCCTTCTTGATCAGCGCGAGCTTGTCCTCCGGGGTGGCCTCGGCCAGGAAGTCGTCGACCCCGGCCTCCTCGGCGATGGCCCTGGCCGTCAGCGGGTTGTCACCCGTGATCATGACGGTCTTGATGCCCATCTTGCGCAGCTCGGCGAAGCGCTCCTTGATGCCGTCCTTGACGACGTCCTTGAGGTGGATGACGCCGAGGACCTCGGCGCCCGCGCCCTTGAGTCGCGCGACTACGAGCGGAGTACCGCCGGCGGCCGAGATGGAGTCGACGATCTGACCCACCTTCGGATCCACCGAGCCGCCGTTGTCGCGCACCCAGTCGCGCACGGCGTTCGCGGCGCCCTTGCGGACCTGCGTGCCGTCGGGAAGATCCACACCCGACATGCGGGTCTGCGCAGTGAACTCGATGAAGTGATATTGAACCCCGCCCGCATCGTGGACCTCGCGCCCGCGCAGGCCGTACTTCTCCTTGGCCAGCACGACGATCGAGCGGCCCTCGGGAGTCTCGTCGGCGAGCGAGGACAGCTGCGCGGCGTCCGCGAGCGCCTCGATCTCGACGCCCTCGGCCGGCACGAACTCACTCGCCTGCCGGTTGCCCAGGGTGATGGTGCCGGTCTTGTCCAGCAGCAGCGTGTTGACGTCGCCCGCGGCCTCGACGGCGCGGCCGGACATCGCCAGCACGTTGCGCTGCACCAGCCGGTCCATGCCCGCGATGCCGATCGCCGACAGCAGCGCGCCGATCGTCGTCGGGATCAGAGCCACCGTCAGCGCGACCAGGATGATCAGCGACTGCGGGGCGCCGGCGAAGAACGCGAACGGCTGCAGTGTCACGACCGCGAGCACGAAGACGATCGTGAGCGAGGCGAGCAGCACGTTCAGCGCCAGCTCGTTCGGCGTCTTCTGCCGCGCCGCGCCCTCGACCAGCGCGATCATCCGGTCGATGAAGGTCTCACCCGGCTTCGTCGTGATCTTCACGACGATCTCGTCCGAGAGCACCTGGGTGCCCCCGGTCACCGCGGACCGGTCGCCGCCCGACTCCCGGATGACCGGAGCGGACTCGCCGGTGATGGCCGACTCGTCCACGGAGGCCACACCCTCGACGACGTCACCGTCGCCGGGAATGATCTGACCGGCCGTCACCACGACGTAGTCGCCCAGCTTCAGCTCGTTCGCCGAGATCTGCGTCTCCACGCCGCGCGCGCCGAGCCGGCCCTTCACGCCGGACTCCCACGAGGCGATCCGGCGGGCGGTGGTCTCGGTCTTGGTCTTGCGCAGCGTCGCCGCCTGCGCCTTGCCGCGGCCCTCCGCGACGGCCTCCGCCAGGTTCGCGAACAGCACCGTCAGCCAGAGCCAGACGGTGATCGTCCAGGCGAAGATCGACGGATGCTCGATCGCGGAGAACGTGGTCAGCGCCGAGCCGACCTCGACCACGAACATGACCGGATTCTTCAGCTGCACCCGCGGGTCGAACTTCAGCAAAGCGTCGGGCAGCGACTCATAGAGCATCGCGGGGTCCAGCAGACCACCGCCGATCCGGCGGGTCTCCTTGACCGCGTCCTGAGGGGTGATGGCAGACATTTACTTCAGTCCTTCCGCCAGCGGGCCCAGGGCCAGCGCCGGGAAGTAGGTGAGACCGACGACGATGAAGATCACGCCGGTCAGCAGGCCCGCGAACAGCGGCGTGTGCGTCTTGAGCGTGCCCACGGAGGCCGGGGTGATCCGTTGCTCGGCCAGCGAGCCGGCCAGCGCGAGAACGAAGATCATCGGCAGGAACCGGCCCAAGGTCATCGCCAGGGCGCCCATGATGTTGTAGAAGTCCGTGTTGCCGTTCAGACCGGCGAAGGCGGAACCGTTGTTGTTCGCCATCGAGGTGAACGCGTACAGGACCTCGGAGAACCCGTGTGGACCGGCGTTGTTCATCGAGTTGCGCGCGGTGGTCGTGGCCATCGCGATACCGGTGAAGATCAGCGCGACCGAGGGCGTGGCGAGGATGTAGAGCGCCGCGTACTTCATCTCGGACGGGCGGATCTTCTTGCCCAGATACTCCGGCGTACGGCCGACCATCAGGCCCGCGACGAACACCGTCACGATGGCCAGGATCAGCATGCCGTACAGTCCCGATCCCGTGCCGCCGGGCGCGATCTCACCGAGCATCATGTCGAAGATCGCGGTACCGCCGCCGAGCGCGCTGAACGAGTCGTGCGTCGAGTCGATCGCACCGGTCGAGGTCAACGTGGTCGACGTCGCGAACAGCGCGCTCGCCGGCACGCCGAAGCGGACCTCCTTGCCGTTCATCGACGACCCCGCCACGGCCAGCGCCGAGCCCCAGTGCCGGGTCTCCATCCAGGTCATCGTGGCGGCCGAGCCGGCCCAGATGATCCCCATGACGGACGCTATGACGTAGCCCTGCTTGTGCGAGCCGACCATCTTGCCGAACGTGCGCGGCAGCGAGAAGCCGATGCACAGCAGCAGGTAGATCTCGAGCCAGTTGGTGAACCCGTTCGCGTTCTCGAAGGGGTGCCCGGAGTTGGCGTTGAAGATGCCGCCGCCGTTCGTGCCGAGCTCCTTGATGACCTCCTGCGACGCGGTCGCGCCCGTATAGAGCGAACCCGAACCGCCGGTCACCGTGTTCACGGTCGTCAGGTGGCTGGAGAGCTCCTGCGGCAGGCCCGCGGCGATCAGCACGATGCCGAACACGATCGAGAACGGCAGCAGCAGGCGCAGGTTCAGCCGGGTCAGGTCCACCCAGAAGTTGCCCACCCGCTCGGTGCGGGTGCGCGTGAAGCCGCGGATCAGCGTGGCCACGATGCAGATGCCGACGGCCGCGGAGATGAAGTTCTGCACGGCCAGGCCGGCGAACTGCGCGGTGTAGCCCAGCGTGGACTCACCGACGTAGTTCTGCCAGTTCGTGTTGGTCACGAAGGACGAGGCCGTGTTGTAGGCGAGGTTCGCCTGCATCCCCGGCATGCCCAGCGAGAGCATCAGGTGGTCCTGCAACCGCAGGATCAGATAGAGCAGGATCACACCGACAACGGAGATGGCCAGCACCGACCGGATGTAGACGGACCATGTCTGGTCCGCGTCCGAGTCGACACCCATCAGCTTGTAGAGGCCCTTTTCCACCCGCCAGTGCTTGGCGGAGGTGAGGATGTGGGCGATGTAGTCGCCCAGCGGGCGGTAGGTGACCGCCAGGGCGAAAACGAGAAGACCGGCCTGCAACCAGCCGGCAGCGGCAACGGACACGTCAGAACCTCTCCGGCTTCACCAGCGCGATGATCAGGTACACACTCAGCGCGATCGCCGCGATCAGGCCGATGATGTTGTCAGCGCTCAAGACGCTCGACCCCCTTCACGACCAGGGCGAGGACGGCAAAGGTCGCCACGACGAGCACAACGCAGATCACGTCGGCCATCTCGAACTCCTCTTGACTCTTCTACTCGACGGGCGGGCGGACGATGCGGCCAGGACGGCGCGGTCGTGCCGCGTTTCCTGGCCCTCCGGTATGGAACTCCGTATTCCACGCGGAACGCCGTGCGCATACGCAGCTCTAACGGGGGCTAGAGGTATCTCCACACCTGACTGACGAGCTCGAGACGATGCCGTGATCCGGCACCCGGCGAGACACCGACCGTCCCGGTTTCAGCAAATTTGCCGGAATGCGTGGAAGCCGCGTTGAGAGCGCGCCGAAGCGCGTTGATTCGGCGCGAGTAATCTCCCGGCCGCAACGGAACGTGCTGTTCTGGAGGCGTGTCGTCGGTCCATCCCCGCAGTACACGCGTACGGTGCGCGAATTCGTCGAGGCCGACCTGCGACGAGCTTTCGAGGAGAGTCTGGGCGGGCTGCCCTCCGACGTCCGGGCCGAGCCCTACGTGATCCGAGGGGCGGCGGGCCCGGCACTGGTGCAGACCGCGAACCGGCGGAGCGACCTGCTGGTCATCGGCGCGGGCGGACGCGGAAGAGTCAGGCACGCGCTGCGGGCCGAGACCGCGCGCTACTGTCTCGCGGACGCGGCCTGCTGAGCCTCGTCCTGCTGATCCGCAGGGCTGCGGCTGCTTCGGGAAGTTGGAAGTTACTGTGCGCTGGTGAACACGTCGACGCTGTCGAGCGCGATGTTGTTCCCCGAACTGTTGGAGTCGTGCGTCCCGGTAGCCGTGATCGTGACCGTATGGCTGCTGGAGGCCAGCACCGGGCTCGTCCACACGACCCCGCTCGCGTTGCGTATTGGTGCGTAGTTGTCGATCGAGGTAGGAGTCCCGCCGTCCAGGGAGATGGTCAGGTGGCCCTGGTCCACGTCGTTGACGGCGTGCAGAGCAAGCTCAGTGCCGGCGAACGTGATCGTCATGCTCGAGCCGGCAGTGAAGCTCCAATCGGCGGTGCCGTCGAACATGTCGGCAACGTTCGGGGTCACGCCCCAGCCGCTGCCGTAGCTGAAGGTCGCCGGACCGCTGTTCGCCGCGGCGTCCTCCCGCGCGGCCTGGAGCACATCGAAGCGTGTGAACGCCACGTTGTAGCCGCTGCTCGCCGAGTTCTTGGTCGACAGGACCGTGATCGTGGCCGTGTGCGCGCCGGGGTCCAGGCCTGGACTCGTGTAGAGCACGGCATCAGGATTCCTGGTCGCCGTGTAGTCGTCGACCGTCGCCGGTGTCGAGCCGTCGATGGAGATCTGGAACTGACCTTGGTCGACGTCGTGGATGCCGTGGAGCACCAGTTGGTTGCCCACGAAGTGGACCAAGGAGGTGCTGCCCGGGGTGTAGGAGGACTCGACCGTTCCGTTGTAGGTGCCGGAGACTCCTGGGGTCGCGACCCAGTTGGCCCCGTACTGGAAGTAGCCGGGCCCGGCGCTGGTGTCGTTGCTTCCACTCGTCACGGTGGTACCGGGGTTCGCTGGCGTGAGCGTGACGAAGTACGCGTCGTTGGCGCTGGCCCAGTTGATCGGGATCGTGTAGTTGGTGGTGGTGTTCGGGACGATGTACTGCGCAACCAGGCTGGGCTCGGGCAGTTGGTTCCCGCCGGAGTCTGGAATGCGCTGCACGTTGATCGCGACACCACTGCCGCCGCCGAGGTACGGCATCGCGTTCAGGTTGTCGAGGTTCAGCGTGAGCGTCCCGGTGTTGCCTGCGCTGTCTCCCAGGAGCACGGTCGCGAGGTCCCTGGTGCCATCCTCAGCGGCGACAGCGTCGGTTGAACCCCCGCCGTTGGTCACCGTCGCGAGCTCGCCGGTCATTTTGGCGTAGTCCAGGTAGTCCCACCACTGGGCGGTCGGTACGAGGCTGCCTCCGCTGCTGGCCGTCAGCGTCCCGTCGAGTTGGTCGACCATGCAGCAGTTGCCCCAGATCCCATGGCTCGCCTCCGAGATGCCCGACTTCGCCAGTTGGGCCAGGTACCAGGCCTCCTGGCCGGCATCCTGCTGGCCGGCGGCGAGGTACTCGTTCATCGCGAGGCTCACGCCGCTGATGCCGTCGGTCGCCAGCTGGTTGCGCTCAGTCTGCGCGTCGGCGATCGGGTTGCCGCTGAAGTGCCAGTTCAGGACGTTCGGCACGGTGCCGTCCGCCTTCACGGTCGAGAGGAACTCGCTGAGATAGGTGCTGTTGAAGTTCGAAACGCTCGGCCCGACGATGACGGCGTTCGGCTGCAGCGATCGGATCTCGCTGACCGCGGCATTCCACATCTCGTAGTACTGCGTCGTGTTGTAGCCGGGCGGATAGAAGGCCGAGTTGTCCGGCTCGTTCCAGATGTCGTACCTGACGTCGTTGCCGAGCCCCGCGTTCTGAATCCGGGCCACGATATCGGAGACGAACGTGGTCCAGTTGCCGCAGCCGCCATTCGCGCACGGGTAGACCATGGTCGGGGGCGCGTCGGAGCCCGGGCCCCAGATATCGCTGAGCAGGATGTCGTAGGTCCCGTGGTTCGGGCTCGTACTGATCTGTGCCGCCTGGTCGATCACCGAGGTCATTCTGGCCTGGAACCCTGAGCCCGCGGTGTAGCCGTCGCCATACCAGCCGTTTCCGGCGATGCCGGCCCCACCGCCCCGGGAGGAGGTCGGGTTGAGGGGTGCGAGCAGGTAGGGGGCCGGCGCGGAACCGTCCTGGGCCAGCCCGTAGAGGAATCCGGAACCCACACCGGTGGCAGGGCCCGTGGTCGAGGCGAAGTTCACGCTGACCGTCTGATTGCTTGCCGCCAGCGCCGCCGGGACGTTGACGGTCAGGCCGGCCGTGACCGCCGCGAGCACGGCCACAGCGGCGAGCACGGTGCCGACAGGGCCTCGGCGCCTGCCATCGGGTCGTGGACGGCGTTGCAGGATCGTTCGCGACATTGCGACTCCTGGGGTTCCTGGGCTGGTGAGTATTGGTGAGCAGGGCTTCAGCGCCGTCGCGCGCGGACGGCCCGGCCTACCGGTTCGGCCACGGCGGCGTGGCCGAACCGGGCGTTCGGCATTCGAACTCGGTGTGAGTCGAGCGGCAGACGTCGATTCAGGAGGTGACGTCGGCCCGGTCGATAGCGATGTTGGTGCCCGAACTGGCCGAGTTCTTCTGGCCGGTATTGACGATGCTCAGGGTGTGCGAGCCGGAGGCGAGTACGGGGCTGGTCCACACGATGCCGGAGGCGTTGCGAGTGGAGGCGTAGTCATCGGCCGACTGCGGGGTACCGCCGTCGACGGAGATGGTGATGATGCCCTGGTCCACGTCCTTCACCGCGTGCAACGCGACCTCCGTCCCAGTGAAGGTGAACGTCGCGGTGGCGCCGGAGATGTAACTCCAGTTCGCCGTGCCGTCGTACATGTCCGAGACTCCGGTGGTCAGGCCCCAGTTCGCGCCGTAGTGGAACTCGTCGTTTCCCGTTCCGGTCACGTTGCCGTCGATGATCGTCTGGGTGGTCGACGCCGGGGTGGCGTCGGCACGGTCGATCGCGATGGTGGTGCCCGAACTCGCGCTGTTCTTGTTGCCGGTGTTCACGATCGTCAGCGTGTGGGTGCCCGCGCCGAGCACCGGGCTGGTCCAGACGATCCCGGAGGCGTTGCGCGAGGACGCATAGTCGTCGATGCTCTGCGGGGTCCCGCCGTCGACCGAGACGGTCATGATGCCCTGATCCACGTCCTTCACCGCGTGCAACGCGACCTGCGTTCCGGTGAAGGCGAAAGTGGCGGTCGCGCCGGCGACGTGGCTCCAGTTGGCCGTGCCCGCGTACATGTCGGATACGCCCGAGGTCTCGCCCCAGTTGGAGTCGTACTGGAACTCGTCGTTGCCGGTGCCGGTCTGATTGCCGTCGACGATGATCTGCCCGCTGCCCGAGCCGCCCGGAGTCGTCGGTGCCGCGACGCCGTGCGGCGAAAGGACCAGCCAGAACGCGTCCGCGCCGGACTGGAAGGCGGCGGGCACGCTGATGCTGCCGTTGCTGATCGTGACGTCCGCGTCGGACACGGTGATCGGCACGGACAGCGGGGTCTGGTCCGGGATGCGATAGAGCGTGGCGTGCACGGTGCTTCCGGCAGTCAGCCACGGCGTGGAGCCGAACCCCTGGACGTTGATCGTGGTCGTGCCGGTCTGTCCGCTGTCGTTGCCGATCAGGATATTGGCTTGGCCGGTGGACTGGTTCGCCGCGGCGGCCGCCGAGATGCCGGCGTTGCCGCTGCTGCTCGCGACGGTGGCACCGGTCAGGCTGCCGTAGGCGCGGTAGGCCCACCACTGCCCCGTCGGAGCGGCCAGGCTGCCGGTCCCGGCAACGGTGTCGTCGAGGGTGCCGGCGACGCAGCAGTCCGACCAGATCGCGTGCGCGGCGGCCGTGATGCCGGAGGCGGCGAAGCGGTCCAGCCACCAGGCGGCGGTCCCGGCGTTCTGCTGGTTGCTGAGCAGGTACTCGTTGACCGTCATCGGGATCGGGGAGATTCCGAGCGAGCTCTCGATCGACGTGGTCTGGTTCGCGTCGTTCACCGGGTCGTCGCCGAAGTGCCAGTTGAGCACGTTCGGCAGCGTTCCGTCGGTCTTGGTCTGAGACAGGTAGGTCTGCATGAATGAGCTGTTGTACTGGGAGAACGAGGCGCCGACGATCACTGCGGACGAGTCGAGGCGACGGATCTCGCGCACGGCGGTGTCCCACATCTGGAAGTACTGCGTGCTGTTGACCCCGCGCGGCCAGAATCCGGTGCCGTCCGGCTCGTTCCAGATGTCGAACTCGACGTTGCTCAGACCCGAGGCCTGCACGTCGCCGACCACGGTGTCGATGAAGGTGGTCCAGTTCGCGCAGTTTCCGTTGTCGCAGGGGTAGACGGTGTTCGACGGCTGCGTCGTGTCGGCGCCGTAGAGGTCGGACACGAGCAGGTGGTAGGTGGCGTTGTAGGGCGCGGCGGTGACCCGCCTGGCCTGGTCGAGCGCCGAGGTGATCCGGGTTTGGAAGCCGGAGCCGGCGGTGTAGCCGTCGCCGATCCAGCCGTCCCCGGCCAGCCGGGCGCCGCCGCCGCGGAACAGGGTCGGGGCCAGCGGCTGCAGCCAGCTGTCGGACGGACCGGAGCCGTCCTGGCTCAGTCCGTAGAGGAAGCCGGAACCGACGTGGGTGGATGCGGCGCCGGTCTGCGCGAGGTTGACGGTGACGGTGGTGTCCGGGGCGTTGGCCAGCGCCTGGCTCGTGGGCAGGACCGCGAGCACCGCGCCGGTGGCCACGGCGAGCGCCGCGGCGGTCGCGCGCCGGCGTCGGGTGGCGAGGCGGAGCGGGCGGTGCAGGGTGGTTCGCGTCATTGCGACTCCTGGGATACCTGGGTGGGTGGGTTGATCAGTGCATTGAGTAGTCGGTGAGCGGGGTCTCGGCGTCGTCGCGCACGAACAGGGGGATGGACGCCAGCGGCGCGTCCACGGTGACGTGGCCGCCGCCGGGGTGTCGGCGTCCGGAGGCGGTGTGCGTCCACTCCGCTCCGGCTGGCAGGTACACGCGGCGCTGCCGGGCGCCGAACTCGGTGACCGGGGCGACCAGGATGTCGGGACCGAAAAGGTACTGGTCCTCGACCTCCCACGCCGCCGGGTCGTCGGGGAACGCGAGCAGCAGCGGGCGGATCAGCGGGATGCCGGTGTGCTCGCCCTCGCGTAGGTGGGTGTGGATGTAGGGGCGCAGCCGCTCGCGCAGCCGCAGCAGCGGGGTGATCGCGGCGTAGGCGGTCTCGCCGAAGGACCACACCTCGTTCGCGCCGCCGGCATCACCGACCGGCCCGTGCAGGCCACGTGGCTCGCGGTGCCCGTGCAAGCGCATGATCGGGCAGAAGGCTCCGAACTGGAACCAGCGCACGATCAGCTCCCGGAACTCTGGGTCGTCGGGGTCGCCGCCGTGGAAGCCGCCGATATCGGTGTTCCACCAGGGGATCCCGCTCAGCGCCACGTTCAGTCCGGCGCGCACCGAGGCGGCGAGCGCCGGGAACGTCGCGGGGATGTCGCCGGACCACAGCGCGACGCCGTACTGCTGCGAGCCGGCCCAGGCGGAGCGGGTCAGTGAGCACACCGCGTCCTGGCCGGCGCGACGCTGGTGCTCGTAGACGCCGCGGGCGTGCTCGCGCGGGTAGAGGTTGGCCACCTCGGCGCCGGGTCCCGCATAGAAGTTCAGGTGCTGCGGGCCGGGGCGTACCTCGGGCTCGCAGGCGTCGAGCCACAGGGTGCGGATGCCGAGCTTGTAGTAGCTCGCCTCGAGCCGCTCCCACAGGAAGTCGCGGGCGCGCGGGTCGGTGGCGTCGTAGAAGGCGACGCCGATTTCGGCCGAGCTGTCACCGTCGGGCCAGTTGCCGATCGCGGCCGTGCCGCTGTCGGTCTCGGCGAGCAGCCCCGCCTCGCGCATCGGCCGGTAGTTCTCGGACAGGGGGCTGACCGTGGGCCACACGGATACGGCCGGCTCGACGCCGAGCGCGCGCAGCTCCTCGACCATGGCGCGCGGGTCCGGCCACGCCTCGGGGTCGAAGTCCCAGTCCCCCAGGTGCCGCCAGTGCAGGTAGTCGATCACCAGCACGGAAAGCGGCAGGCCGCGGCGGGCGTACTCCCTGGCTATCTCGAGGTATTCGGCCTGGTCGCAGTAGCGCAGCTTGCTCTGCCAGAACCCTGAGGCCCATTCGGGCAGCGCGCTCGGGAAGCCGGTGGCCGCGGCGTAGCCGGTCATGATCGCGGCCGGGCTCGCGCCGACGGTGAGCCAGTAGTCGATCTGCCTGGCCCGGTCGGCGACCCAGCGGGTGCCGTTGCCGGCGAACTCGACCCGGCCGACCGCGGGGTTGTTCCACAGCAGGCCGTAGCCGCGGCTGGACAGGACGAAGGGAATGGAGACCTCGCCGTTGCGCTGGGCGAGCTCGATCACCATGCCCTTCTGGTCGAACCGGCCGTGCCCGTGCTGTCCGAGACCGTATATCCGCTCGTCCGGGTAGGCGGCGAAGCGCTGCTCGATCCGATGCTGTCCGCTGCCCGTGGCCTCGAAGTGGCGCGAACCTGGATACCAGAAATGCGCGGGGGCTTCGCTGACGGCCACCTCGCCGGTCGACTCGTCGGAGAAGGTCACCAGCCCGGTCGCGGCGGCCACCACGACGCGCACACGCCCGTTGACGAGGGTCGCCCGCCCGCGCGCGGCGTCGATTTCTATTCGGCTCGCTCCCGGCTCCGCCGCAGGAGCTTGCGCAGCGAGCGCGCCGGGCAGGTCCGGGACGATGCGGTGCAGTCCCGCGCGCACCCGGACGCTGTCCGCGCCCCACGGCTGGACGGTCAAGACGTGCTGGCCGCTGTGCCAGGTCAGGGTACGGTCGGCGACGGTGAACGGGGTGTGCACGCAGGCTCCTGAGGTCGGGTTCGAAGGTCACGTTCTTGGGATGCCGATGCGCTCGACGTGCGACTCAGGCGAAGTCAGTCCTTGGTGGCGGCGCTGCCGATGCCGGCGGCGACGTAGCGCTGGGCGATGATCAGCAGCAGGGCGGCCGGAATCGAGGCGATCACACCGGTGGCCATCACGCTGTTCCAGTCGACGAGGTTCGCGCCGATGTACCGGTAGATGCCCACGGTGATCGGGGCGTGGTTGTCCTGGGTGGTCAGGGTGACGGCGAACAGGAAGTCGGCCCAGGCGAACAGGAACGAGAAGAGCCCTGCGGTGATCACCGCGTTGCGGGCCACCGGAAGGATCACCGAGACGAAGGTGCGCAATCGGCTCGCGCCGTCGATCGCGGCCGCCTCGCCCAGCTCGTCGGGCACGCCGCGCAGGAAGGAGTGCAGGATGAGCGTCGCGAAGGGCACGGCCAGCGTCGAGTCGGCCAGGATCAGCGCGATCGGCGAGTTGAGCAGCCCGAGGTCGTTCGCGGCGATGTAGAACGAGTTCGCCATCACGATGCCCGGGATCATCTGCGCGACCAGCAGGGAGAACAGCAGCAGGCGGCGGCCCGGCACCCGCAGCTTCGCCATCCCGTACGCGGCGGGAGCGGAGATCAGCAGGGTGACGGCCACCGTGCCCAGCGACACGATCAGGCTGACCAGCAGGTGACCGCCCTGGCTGCTGAGCACGGCGCGATAGCCCGCGAGCGTGCCGTGCAGCGGGAACCACGTCGGAGTCTGGCTCACCAGCTGCGTCGCGTTGAGGAATGAGGCGTCGAGCATCCAGTACAGCGGGAAGAGCATGATCGCGACGATCACGACGCCGGCGACGGTGCCGAGCGCCCTTCGCGACCGCTTGGAAGGCCGCCGACGGCTCTGGATGCCCGCGGTGCGGGTAACGGTGCTCATCGTCTCTCTCCGTCCTGCTCGCGCACTGCGCGCAGATAGATCCCGGCGAACACGACCGCGACCAGGATCAAGATGTTGCCGACGGCCGCACCCCGACCGAACAGCAACTGGCTGAAGGACAGGTCGTAGGCGTAGGTGGTCAGGGTCTGCGAGGAGTTCGCCGGCCCGCCCTGCGTAACGATCATGATCACGTCGAAGACCTTGACCGTATAGATCAACCCGAGCGTGAGCACCACGAGGATCACCGGGCGCAGCATCGGCAGGGTGATCCGGGTGAAGCGTTGCCAGGCGTTGGCCCCGTCGATCGCCGCCGCCTCGAACACCTGCTCCGGCAGGGCCTGAAGACCGCCGTAGAGGATCACCATGTTGAACGGGATGCCGACCCAGATGTTCACGATGATCACCGCGATCAGCGAAGTGTTCGTCGAAGCGAGCCACGGGACCGGTTGGCCGATCAGGTGCAGGTGCAGCAGCGTGTAGTTGATCACGCCCGAGTCGTTGTACATCATCCAGCGCCACACCGTGCCGGAGACCACGAGCGGCAGCAGCCACGGCACTAGCAGCAGCCCGCGCAGCACACCGCCCAGCGGGAACACGCGGCGGAAGAACACTGCCAGGCCCATGCCGACCGCGAACTGGAACGCCAGCGACCCGATGGTGAACAGCACGGTGTTGGTCACGACGGTCATGAACTGCGGGTCGTGGAAGACCGCGGTGTAGTTCGCGAACCCGACGAACGGTGCCGCCCCGGTGTAGAACGAGGCCACCGTGTAGTTCTGAAAGCCCATCTTCACGTTGGAGACGAGCGGATAGACGTAGAAGCAGAGCACGTAGACCCACACCGGGACGACGAATCCCGCCGCCCGCCACGCGGTTCGGCGCCGGCGGCGCCCCGGGGCGGCCCCCGCCGCGATCGCGGCGGGGGCCTTCTCGCTGAGCATCGAGGCCATCGTCAGGACCCTGACGCCTGGCTCTGCGCCTGGGACAGGGCGGCCTGCGCCGAGGTGCCCCCGGCCAGCGCCTGCTGGATCGCGGTCCACAGCGCCGTCGACACCTTCGGGTAGTTCGCACCGAGCTCGGCCGTGCGCGCCTTCGCCGTCCCCACCTCGGCGATGAACGGGGCCAACTGCGGGTCGGATGCCGCCAGCGCCGCGGCGGAGGCCTGGTCGCTCGGGATGTACCCGGCGTCCTTGGACCACTCGGAGCTCATCGAAGGCGTCAGCAGGCACTTGACCACAGCCACCGCCTTCGCCTCCTCGGCCGAGTTGGTGTGCCCCACGGCCCACACCTCGCCGCCCAGCGGAGAAACTGAGGGCTGCCCGGCCGCGGGCACCGGGATCGACACGACCCCGAAGTTCAGACCCTTCGCGGCGTTGAGCAGCGGCAGCTGCCAGGGGCCGTTGACCATCATCGCCGCGTTGCCCGCCTGGAACTGGGCCTCGACGTCCGACTGGGTCCAGTTGACCACCGACTTGGACGCATAGCCGCCGCTCACGAGCGTCTGCCAGAGCGTCAGGGCCTGCACGGCCTGCGGCGAGGCGAGCGTCTTGAGGTCCGCGCCCGCCGACCAGAGGAAGGGCTCGAACTGGAAGCTGCCCTCCTCCGTCGCCGCCGCGGAGAACGCTATGCCCTTACGCGAACCCGACGTCAGAGCCTTGGCGTCGGCAGTGAGCTGCGCCCAGGTCGTCGGCGGCGTCAGCTTGGCCGCCGTGAACAGGCCCTTGTTGTAGTACAGGGCCAGGTCGTTCACGCCGGGCGCGATGCCGTAGGTCTGGCCCTGGTACTGGCCGGCGGACACGATCGAGGGGTAGAGGCCGGTGGTGGTCAGGCCGTTCGCGGACAGCGACACCAGCCCGCCGGTCGTGGCCAGCTGCTGCAGGTCCGGGTTGTCCACCAGTATCAGGTCCGGCAGGGTGCGGGCGGCGGCGTCCTGCAGCAGCTTGGGCACCAGCTGCGCCCGAGGCGCCTCCTGGTGCACCACTTTCACCCCGGCCTGGTTCCCGCACTGCGTGAGCACGCCTTGGATCTGCGAGTTCTGCGGCGCGGAGCCGTAGTAGTCCATTTCGGTCAGCGTGATCGGGCCGGAGCCGCCGCTGCCGCCGCCTGAGTTGGACGAGGAGCAGCCTGCCAGCGCGGCGAGGGCCACCGATGCGGCGGAGACCACCGCCAAGGCGCGGCGGCGGGACGACTTTGTCATAGCCTTGACCTCTCGAATCGATTCGAAACTGGATATGCGGCGGTTCTGCTCCCCAGAAGGGGAGCCGTTCCCGCGCGGACCGCTAGCCGCGGTCGCGGGCGGCGGCCGGGGCCGGCGCGGTCGTGTCGCGGATCTTCAGTGTCGGCGGCAGGATCGTCACGGAAGCCGAGGTCTCGCCGTTGACCTGCCCGGCGAGCAGCCGGACCGCGGTGCGGGCGAGCTCCTCCACCGGCAGGGACGCCGAGGTGGAGGGCAGCCGCAGCCGCTCGGCCTCGTCGTCCGGGCAGACGGCGACGACCGAGACGTCCTCGGGCACCCGCAGTCCGAGCCCGGTGAGCCGGTCCACGACCAGCGGTAGCGCGCGCTCGTTGTAGACGATCAGCGCGGTCAGGTTCCTGACCTTGGCCATCAGCTGGTCGACCGCGCGCACCACGTCGCCCGGCTGCCCGTCGCAGGCCGTCCAGGCGCTGCGGGCCCGCGCCGCGCGCAGCGTCGACAGCGCCCCGTCCCTGGCGTGCACGGCGTACGCCACGTCGCGCTTGAAGGTGGCCGGGGACTGGCCGAGGTAGCCGATGCCCCGGTGCCCGAGCTCGAGCAGGTGCTCGGCGCACAGCCGGCCGGCCAGCGCGGTGTCGAAGTCCACGTAGGGCATCCGGGCGCTGTCGTCGGGGGTGCCGACCAGCACCGCAGGGCACTTGAGCGAGGCGAGCAGCGGCACCCGCGGGTCGCGGCGCTGCACCTCCATCAGCATGACGCCGTCGACCTGGGAGCCGACCACGGAGTCCCGGATCGCGGACTCGCCGTCGTCGTCGGTCAGCATCAGCATCTTGAAACCGAGGTCCTGCGCCGCGGTCAGCGCCGACCAGACGTACGGCATCTGCACCTGGTTGTGCGGGCCGTGCACCATCGGCAGCGCCATGGCGATCACGCCGTTGCGGCCGCTGCGGATCGACCGGGCCCCGGCGTGCGGCCGGTACTGCAGCTCCTCGATGGCCCGCTCGACCCGGCGCCGCGTCTCCGGCGAGATCGGACGGGCCCCGCTCAGCACGTACGACACGGTACTGCGCGAGACGCCGGCCAGGTTGGCGACGTCCACGATGGTGGATGCCATCTCAGCTCCTCTCCGTGTCGTTGAACTGATTCGACGCGGAGGAACGTAGCATTCACGTTTCGGCACGCGCAAGAGTGCGACACCAGTCGTTACGAAGGAGCCCGACTGACTCTCCTGCGCGCATGTTGGCATTGAGCTGGGGCCAAGCCGGTCAATTTGGGTATAGCGCCACTTCGGCAGCGCTTGCCGGTTCCCGTCGTCCCTGGGCAAATGCATTGAACCGATTCGATGATGTGGGAGACGCGGCGCTTGGCTTCGAGCGCACGCGCGCCTCCTGCTCACCTCAAGGCGCTTGCCGCCGCGCGCACGGTGTGCTCGATGAGCAGGGCCGTGGTCACCGGTCCGACGCCGCCGGGTACCGGGGACAGCGCCTTTGCCACCGGTAGGACGCTCGCCGCCTCGACATCGCCGATGATCCCACCAGCTCCGTCTGTATTGGTACCGACGTCGATCACGCAGCAGCCCGCCCGCAGTTGGGCGCCGGTGACCAACCCGGCGCGGCCGGCCGCGACAACGACTACGTCGGCCTCGCGCGTGTACTCAGCCAGGTCCGCTGTGCGGGAGTGGCAGATGGTCACGGTCGCGTCCCTCGCCAGCAGCAGGTGCGCCACCGGCTTTCCCACCACAGTGGATCGCCCGACGACGACTACTCGGCGCCCGGACAAACCGATGGCGTGGTGATCGAGCAGCTTGAGCACCGCCGCCGCGGTTGCCGGCGCGAACGCCGGCAATCCTACGACCAGTCGCCCCAGCGACAGCGGGTTGGCGCCGTCGATGTCCTTGGCCGGATCGATCGCCCCGGCCAGCGCGAGCGGAGACACTCCGCTCGGCAGCGGGGTCTGCAGGATGATTCCGTGGACGGCGGGGTCGGCGCTGAGCTTCGCCAGCCAGTCGCGAATATCCTCCTCGCTCGCCGAGGGCCCGAGGTCGTGGATCTCGCAGTCGACTTCGGCCCGTGCGGCGGTACGTGCGATGGAGCGGACGTATGACGCGCTGGCCTCATCCGCGGTCGCCGTCACCACGGCGAGAGCGGGCGAGGTTCCCGCTGCTCGAAGCACATGCGCTGCCGCAGCAGTGTCATTCCGGATCCGGGCAGACAGCTCGCGCCCGGAGAGCAGCACCGCAGTCATGGCAGGATCACCTTCCGAACGGCGGCGCTCACCGCGTCGGCCGTGTGCGTCAACTGGTCGACCTCGTCCGCCGTGGAGCGCAGCTCGGCCAGTGCGTGCTCGTCACGCACGCTGCCGAGGTTCACCTCGATGTTGATCCGTGCGGTGTTCGCAGCCGCGCGAGCCGCATCAGCGGCAGCCGCAACGTCGGAGAGCACGCTGCGATTGCCGATCGCGACAAGGTCCCCGGCGATACCGAGCACCTCCCGCGCGGCACCGATCACCGCCGCCGGTGGGCGGGCCGCGCCTAAGGCGGCCGTCGCGATCGCGTCGGAGCGGATCTCTCGCCGCTGAGGCGTATCCCTTGGCAGCCCGTAGGCCTGGGCGACTTCCCCGAAGGCAGCCGCGTCCTGCTCCGCCAGCTCAAGGCCCTGCTTTCGCAGTCCCTCCGCGCGAGCCAGGATTCGGTCGACGTTCTCTGCGTGCTCGGTGAAGCGGGCACCAGTGCTGTAGCGCGCGACCATGGCAACGAGCGCAGCCGCTTGAGCCACATGCAGCGCCGCGACCGCTCCGCCTCCTGGTGCCGGTATCCGGTCGGCGAGATCGTCCAGGTACTTCTGGATGGTGTGCTCACGCATAGTCGGTCCTC
>NZ_DASZKT010000015.1:0-4280 GCF_035552695.1 Actinospica sp. | reverse complement strand
AACTTCAGCATCGGGAAGATCTCCTCGTATGGAAGGTCGCGGCCGGGGAAGGCCACGGCGGCCTCCCCCGGTGCTTTGTCCGCCTATCTCTAAGACCGGAAGCGGCTGATCACTTCCTTGCCGAGCAACTCGATCTGGTCGAACCACCGGTCGAACTTGAACCGGAGGTCGAAGACTAGGTGCTCGGTGCCGACCTCCGCGAACCGGTGCAGTTCCCTGATCGCGTCATCCGGCGTGCCCACGATCAGCTGCCCGGACAGGTCCTCTACCGTCTCGAACCCGCCAGACGGCGGCTTCACCGCGTACTTCGCCTTGTTGGCCCAGGCCAGGAGGCCGGGAATGTTCACGTGCTGCAGGGCCTCGTCGCGGGTCCGCTCGACCGAAGTGGGCGGGATCACCGCCACAGTCGGCATCGGCTTGCCCGCCTCGCTCGATAGCCCCCGCATGGTCTGCACTCGCTTGTCCAGCGTCGCCATCGAGATCCGGCCAGGCATCCACCCGTCGCAGAACTCGACCGCAAGGCGGGCCGAGCGGGGGGTGGCGCCGCAGTACCAGAAGGGGATGCGACCGCCCACGGGCTTCGGCTCGATGGTCACGTCGTTGAAAGTGAAGTTGCCGTCGGAGTAGTCGACGTTGTTCTCGGTGAAGACGCGCCGGAGGATCTCGGCGTTGGAGCGGACCAGCTCGACGCGGTCGCGGTCCTGCCACTCGATCGCCGCGAACTCGTGGTCGAAGGTACCCGCGCCGAACCCGAGGATCAGTCGCGGCCCGACGAGCTGGGTGATCGTGCCGGCCATGAGCGCCGTGACAAGCGGGTGCCTGAACGGGATCAGCGAGCCGGTACCCAGCTCCACGCGCTCGGTCACGGCGCCGATCGCGGTCAGGGTGGTGAGCGCGTCGTAGAAGGTCCGGTTCGGCTTCTCCATCTCGCCGTGCGGCTCGAAGACGAGGTGGTCGCGCACCCACACCGAGTCGAAGCCCATCTGCTCGGCCAGGATCGCGCCGTCGAGGACGTTAGTTCGCGACGCGTGCTCGCCGAAATGCGGTAGCAGCAGCCCGAATTTCATCAGACCAGCACCTCGCTCTTGGTGGCCAGCTTGCCCTGCCCTGGACTCCCGGTCACTTTGCCGTTCGCGAAGACCTCGGCCCCGCGCACGTAGGTCGTCTCAATCGCCGCGCTCACCTGGCGGCCGTCGTAGCAAGTCCAGCCGATCTTGGACAGGACGTCGTCGTTGCTGATCGTCCAGTCGGCGCTCATGTCCGCGATAACGAAGTCGGCGTCGTGGCCCGGGGTGAGCGCGCCCTTCTTCCCGGCCAGCCCGAACTTGCGGGACGGGGCCCACGCCATGAGTTCGACGACCCGCTCCAGGGTGAGCTGGCCCTTGCTGACCGCGTCCAGGGCCAGCGGGTAGAAGTACTGGATGCCTGGCGTGCCGGTGTGTGAGCTCCACATCTGCGTCCAGCCGATCTCCTTCTCCTCTCTCGTGTGGGGGGCGTGGTCGGAGGAGAACATGTCGATCGTCCCGTCGCGCAGGCCCTCCCATACCGCCTGCCGCCCGTCGTCCGGGACCCAGTACGACAACGCGTACGGGCCGAGCCGCTCGACGTCGTCCCAGGTGGACAGGAACGGCAGCCAGTGGTTCACCTCGCAGGTGACGTCGATCCCCCGCGCCTTAGCGCGCCGGATCGCCGCCACCGAACGCGCCGTCTGAATATGGGCCAGGTGGACCGGGCAGCCGGACGCCTCCGCCAGCCGCAGCACGACGTCGATCGCCGTGTCCCAGATGACGCCGTTCCGTGCCGCGTAGGCAGAGGCGTAGGCCTGCGGGGTGTTCTCCCCGCGCGCCAGGTACTCGCCCTCGATGTAGTCCATGAGCGACTGGTCGTGCGGGTGGATGATGAACCGCTTGCCGGTGGTCGCGATGATGTCCATCGCCTTGAGCAGGTCGCCGTGGCCGTGCATGCCGGTGCCTGCCGGGTGCGGATAGGTGCGGCCGGTGTCCACCACCATGTAGATCTTGAACGCGTTGATGCCCATGGCGGCCATGGGCACCAGTTCCTCGGCCAGTGTCGCGGCCGGATTGTGGTTGTAGTCGACGATCGACTTCTGCTGGTAAAGGTCGAACACCGCGCGCAGCGTCTCCACCGAGGTCGTCGGCGGGATCAGGTTCGGCATGCCGAAGATGGTCGTCACGCCGCCTGCCGCTGCCTGCAGGGTCGTGGTGTAGATGTCTTCCTTGTGGGTCAGCCCCGGCTCGCGGGTGTGGACGTGAACGTCGATCATGCCGGGCAGCACGACCTTGCCGGTGGCGTCGAGGTCCGTGGCCGCGTCGACCGGCGTGTCGTGCCCGACCACGCCGACCACCTTCTCGCCGTCGACGAGCAGGTCGGCATGGACCGGGCCGCCTGGAAGGTAGATGGTGCCGCCGCTGACTCGCAGGTTGACGCTCATGCGCTTACCTCCATGGCTCGTTCTGGGTGATCCAGGTTGGCGCTCCTGGTGATGATGTCCGCAGGGCCCAGGTACCGGTTGAACCAGCCGACTAGCTGCGGCGTGGTTGCCTCCCAGTAGCGGTCGTATGAGGCGTAGTGGGTGGTATGCCGCTGCAGCAGCAGTCGCTTGGGGCCACGGGCGGCCTCGTAGAGCGCGACCGCGTGGTCGGTAGGCGTCGTGGCGTCGTCCTCCACCGCGATCACTAGCAGCGGCGTCGTCACTGCCGCCGCGGCGGCGGCGGGCCGGTAGTCGATGATCTCCTGCGCGCACGACAGGCGCACCTTCGCCGGCACCCGGCCGTCGACGTCGGCCTTGACCGCGGTGGCCCGGCGCTCGGGGGTCGGGACCATGATCTCCTCGCGCGGGTTCACGAGACGACCGCTGCCGCCCGTCGCGGCGCGCTCGGCGCGGTCCGCTCTGATCTCCTCGAGGAAGGCCAGCCACTCGTGCTCGCTACGCATCCGGTGCAGCCAGTCGCCGCCGTCGGCCACCGGAAGCTGGCTCACGGCCGCCCGGACGCGAGGGTCGCTGGCGGCCAGCATGATGGCGTTGCCGCCGCCAGTGCCGCCGCTGCCGAACACGCCGATGGAATCGCGCACGATGTCCGGCCTGGACTCCAGGTACGTGACGGCGCTCATCAGGTCCTCAAGCTGGCGACGGGGCGAGAGCACCGTGCGGTCGCCCTCGGAGTCGCCGAAGCCCCGGTAGTCGAATATCAAGACGGCGAACCCGGCCGCGGTCAGTGCCTCGTGGTAGCGGACGTAGAGGGCGGCGTCCTTGAGCCCCATCCACCCCGGCCCCTGAACGATCGCGCGCAACGGCCCGGCTGCGTCGTCGGGCAGCCGGAGGAGGCCGCTGATGCGGTCGCCCTCGCTGTACCAGGAAACATTCTCGGTTCTCATCGTCACCTTTGCTTCTCGGATTCGTCGGGCTCGTCTGGCGGCGTGTCGCCGTAGAGCAGGTTGTCGACGCCCGCGCTGACCTCTCGCAGGTGCTGGCGCAGCCACCTCTCGGCCTGGTCGGTGTCGCCGTTCGCGACGTGCTCGACGAGCTGGCTGTGCGTCGCGTGACCGGGACCAGAATGAGAGACGCGCCAGCCGAGCAGGTACCGCCCGACGCTGCTGCGCAGGCCCTCGATCAGCTCCGTGGTACGGGGGGCATTGCTGGCGTCGTAGAGCTCCCGGTAGAACTGGACCCTCTTGTCCACGAACGGGTCGCCTTCCGCCTCGGCGTCGAGCTCGGCGGCGAGCTCACGCAGCCGGGCGACTCGCTCCGGCGTCATCGTGGCCATCGACCTGCGCAGCGCGTAGGTCTCAAGCAACCCGCGCAGGTCGTAGATCTCGGCGATCTCGCGATGGGTCAGCGACTGCACGACATAGCCCCGGCGCGGGTGGAACTCGACGAGGCCCTCGGCCTCCAGCCGGACCAGGGCCGCGCGGACCGGCAGCCGGGACACGCCGATGGCCGTTGCCATGGCCTCCTGCCGCAGCCGCTCGCCGGGCGAGAATGCCCCGCTGAGGACGGCCTCGCGCAGCACCTCGTACACCATGTCACCGATCGAGCGGTAGCCACGGCCCAGGCGGGCCACGACGCTTTCGAGGCTTGCATGGGCAGCGGTCGACTCCCTCGCGCCAGCCGGGAGTTCGTCGCGCGCGGCGGCGGTGGTCGACCTGTGGTCGGCGGTCATGTCTGAGTTCTCCTTACAAATTGGCATGCGGAGTTGATCCCGCGAGGCGATTCAGGCGGCAAGCCGCCCTCCATCGACGAAGAGGGTCACCCCGTTCAC
>NZ_DASZKT010000014.1:0-4343 GCF_035552695.1 Actinospica sp. | reverse complement strand
CGGTGGCGGCTCGCGCTGGGTTCGGGCCAGCGCTTGCTGGGTGGGCTCGACGATCGGCATGATCGGCTCTCGTGTCGATCTCCCTGGTCTATCGCGCGATGCTCGCGGTGTTCGGTTGGCTCGCGCTGCTGGCGCGTTCGGCTGCGGCGAAGGACGCCGAGATCCTGGCGCTGCGCCAGGAGATAGCGGTGTTGCGCCGCCAGGTGAGCGCGCCGCGCCCGTCCTGGACCGATCGCGCACTTCTCGCGGCCCTCGCCCGATGGCTGCCGCGCGAACTGCGTCGAAAGCGCCTGGTGACCCCGGTAACGCTGCTGGCCTGGCATCGGCGACTGGTCGCGCGGCACTGGGCGCAGCCAAGACCGCCAGGCCGCCCGCCAATCCCGGAGGAACTGGCTGCCCTGATCCTCAAATTGGCGAGGGAGAACCCGCGGTTCGGGTACACCAGGATCCAGAACGAGCTGCGCCGTCTCGGGCACCGGGTGAGCGCCACCACGATCCGCCGAATCCTGCGGGCCCACGGCATCCCACCCGCCGGAGTGCGCGCGGACGCCACCGCCTGGCGCGCGTTCCTGCGCACCCAGGCCGCGGGCATCTTGGCCGCGGACTTCTTCGAGGTCGACTGTGTCGGCTACGCGAAGGCCAGCGTGTTCTTCGTGATCGAACACGCCAGCCGCACGGTGCACATCATCGGCGTCACCACGCACCCCACCGCCGGCTTCGCCATCCAGTGCGCCCGCAACCTCGCGGCCGACCTCGGCGAACGCGCCGCGCAGTTCCGCTACCTGATCCGCGACCGGGCCGGGAACTACACCGACGCCTTCGACGCCGTCTTCCAGGCCGAGGGCATCGAGATCCTCAAATCCGCTCCCCAGACCCCACGGATGAACGCCTACGCGGAACGCTTCGTGCGCACCACCCGCGAGAGCGTGACCGACCGGATGCTCATCCTCGGCGAGAAACATCTGCGCCGCGTGATGACCGAACGGGAAGAGCACTACAACACCGAGCGCGCCCACATGGCACTGGAGGGACGCGCCCCATCCGACGACCCCAACGTCATCCCCTTCCCTGCGACCCGGATCCAGCGCCACTCACGCCTCGGCGGACTCCTCAACGACTACCGGCAAGCAGCCTAAGGACCCGAACACGACCGCCGGAATCACCGCAGGTCAAGCCCAGTGACGACTTTTGGCACAGTACAGGCACCGCCACGACCCAAATTCCAATTTCCGAGCCCCACAGGGGCCGATCGGGGCAGCGCGGCGCAGCTGGCGAGCTACGCGCTCGACTGTGTTCTGCGATGCTCCTCCCGGGTCGGGGTGATCGACGACATCCACTTCATCGACCAGCGCAGCCGAGACGGGATCGCGGTCAACAACCACCTGAAATGGCTGGCGAACGAGCTGCCGGTGACGTTCATCTACGCCGGGGTGGGTCTCGCCGAACGGCGGTTCTTCGCCGAGGGCCTGACCGGCGCGGCCAGCGCGCTGGCGCAGACCGCCCGGCGCTGGACCCGCCTTCCGGTCGCCCCGTTTACCGCAGGCGAGAAGCAGGAGTGGCTGGCGCTGGTCAAGGCGGCATGCGTTGGATCAGACCGTCTACCGGCCGAGTTCGGTCACGGTTTCGTGGATCGCGGTCAGCGCGTCGTGCCGGGCGTATTTCGCGGCCAGTTCCGCGGCACGTTCGCGGTAGGCCGCCTCAGTCAGCACCTTCTCGACCGCCGCGCGCACGTCCTGCGCCTCGGGGCGCTGGGTGGCCAGGTTGATCGCCGCGCCCGCCCACGCGGCACGCGCCGTCACCTCGGCCTTGTCCTCCGTCTGGCCGGCCAGCACCATCGGCACGCCGTGGCCGAGCGCCTGCTGTACCCCGCCGAATCCGCCGTTGCTCACCAGGACGTCGGTCTGCGGCAGCAGGTCATCGAAGGGGATGAACTCGGCCACGCGGGCGTTCGCCGGCACCCGCTCCAGCTCCGACTCGGCGTCACGACCCAGCGTCGCGATCACCAGCACGTCCAGATCGGCCAGGGCATCGAGCGTCGGCTGGACCAGCTCGGAGAAATCGACGTTCGCCGCAGTCCCCTGAGACACCACGACCACCCGCGGCGCCGAGGCGACCTCATCCCACCACGTCGGAAGCTCCGAGTTCCGGGCCGATCCGGCCGGCAGCGCGCCGACATAGCGGATCGAGTCCGGCAGGTCGCTACGCGGATAGTCCAGCTGCCCGATCGACAGCTGCAGGAACCGGTCCGGCAGGCGCGAGATCCCGTCCATGATGAACGGCGCCTGCTCCGTCGCCCCACAGGAGGCGAGCACCTTCACCAGGTGCTCCTGCGTCGAACCGAACACCGCCTCCTGCACCATCGCGTTCGCCGCCCGATTACGCTCCTGACCCTCCGGCGAGCTGTCCGGCGGCAAGCCGAGTCCGAACGGCGCGGTGTCCGCGCTGCTGATCGTCAACGGCACCACCCCGAGCCCGACCACCGCCGACGGCCGTGACCCCGCCGCCCCGAGCAGTACCGGCCACGCTCCGAGGAAACCCGTCTCGTGCACCAGCACCACCGGCTCCCCATCGTCCGCCGCGAGCAGTTCCTGCACGGTACGGTGCTGATCCGGCACCGGGTCGATGAACAGGTGTCGCAGCCCGAAACCGATCTGCTCCGGCCCCGGCGCGATCGAGAGGATCTCCGGGAACAGCGCCGGCACGTCATCGCCATCGAAGTCGGCCGCACCCAGCAACGGCGCGAACCGGGCGCCGACCGCCTCCACCGCCTCGCGATACTTCGAACCGGTGGTCACAGTGACCTGATGACCGCGCCGCACCAGATCGGCGGCGACCGCGCGCATCGGCGCGAAATGCCCGTAGATCGGCGATGCGGCGACAACAACTCGCGTCATGGAATCGAGACTCTTCCTGTGAGATCCCCCGGCCGTTGCGTCAGGCCGGGCTTCGTGGCCTTCCCCCGCACCATGATCAGGCAGGTCGTCCGGCATCGGAAGCGAATACAATCGCTACCGCTTATCGTAGATCGCGATGAAAGGCGGACGATGGAGCTACGGCAGATCAGGGCGTTCGTCGTCGTCGCCGACGAATCCAGCTTCACCCGCGCCGCGGCCAGGCTCAACATGGTCCAATCCACGGTCTCGGCCGCAGTACGCAACCTTGAACGACAACTGGGTGTGCAGCTGTTCGAACGCACGACCCACCACGTGAATCTGACCCACGCGGGTCAACTGTTCCTGCCCGAGGCCAGGCGCACGCTCGCCGCCGCGCAACAGGCCCGGCACGTGCTCGAGCAGTTACACGGCGGACTGCGCGGCGAAGTCCGACTCGGAGTGATCCAAACCCCCCGGCACACCGCCGTGCAACCGGCCCTACTCATCGCACGGTTCCGCGCCGAACACCCAGGCGTGACCGTGTCCATACAAGCCGGCGGCAGCGTCGAACACGCGGAAGACCTCCGCAAAAGACGTCTTGACGTCGCCTACCTGGCCCTCCCGCCCGAAGCCACGGCCGGACTCGACCTGCACAACCTGACCTCGGAGAAAATGCAGCTGCTGTGCAGCACCGACCACCCACTGGCCGAACACGACCACGTAGAGTTGGCTGAACTGGTCGACCAGCCGTTCATCGAAGCCCCGACCACCTGGGGCAACCGCCTGGCCACCGACGCGGCCTTCACCCGCGCCGGACTCACCCGCACCATCGCCTACGAGATCGGCGACACCGCCGGCCTAACCTCCCTCATCAGACACGGCCTCGGCATAGCCATCGGCCCGCCGTCATTCATCAATCCCGAGGACGACATCCGGACAGTCCCACTCGGACCCGCCGCTCCCAGTATCGCGCTCTCGCTCGCCGTGCCCGCCGGACACGCCCTGAGTGCACCCGTGAAGGCCCTACTCCAAACGGCCCGGGAGCCGTCCGAACCCACGACGTAAGACCCCGCGGCGCGACCGAGCGATGGAGTCGTCACGCCGCTTCACGCCGCACTGCCTCGGTTCGTTGTCGCAACGGCTCGGAACAGTGATCTGCTGCGGTATATCGGTCGCGACTCGCTGGATTCGACCGGTGGGCACAACGGATCCGCCACCGCTGTCTCGTTCACCGGCGGTGCAGCGGACTTCAACGGCACGAACAGCGCCATCACGACGACGGGACCAGTCCTCGATACCGGGCCCGGCGCCAGTTTCACAGTCTCGGCCTGGATCGACCTGACAGCGATGCCGACCTCGGCATCCAAAGCCGCGACCGCCGTGAGCCAAGACGCCGGCATCAACAGCGCTTTCTACCTCCAGTACTTCCAACCATCGAACCGCTGGGCGTTCGCCCGGATGGACGCCGAT
>NZ_DASZKT010000013.1:0-2359 GCF_035552695.1 Actinospica sp. | reverse complement strand
ACACTTGCGAGCCCCGTGCACGATGATCACGCTGGCACCGGGCACGCGGGCACCGGGAAGGCTCTCCTGCACGCTCACGTCCTTAAGAAACCGCAGCCGTCACATGTCCAGGCTGGGCATCTTACGCCGCCCGCGCGTGCCCGCCCGCGGCGTCGCCCGGTAACGCCGCCGCCGGGGCGCCCGTTAGTCGTTACCGGATGACGCCAGTTCTCCTTGCGAAACACGATGGAAACCTGGCCGAATCGTAGTTTTACATGTACGAAAAACTTTGGTCTTTCTTAAGAAATCGACGCTCGTGATCCTTTGAACAGCAAGCAAGGGAGAGACTCGAGTGAAGATTGATACTGGTTCGACGGCGTGGATGCTCGCGAGTACCGCGCTTGTCCTGCTGATGACCCCCGGCCTGGCCTTCTTCTACGGGGGGATGACCCGGGCCAAGAGCGTGCTGAACATGATGATGATGTCGTGGGTCGCCATCATCACCGTGACGCTCGCCTGGGTGCTGTACGGGGACTCGCTGGCGTTCGGCAAGGGCAACGGGTTCATCGGCGGCCTTGAGTACGTCGGCGAGCACGGCCTCGTGAACAGCGCGACCCGGGTCGCGGGAATCCCCGACCTGGTGTTCTCCGCCTTCCAGCTCACCTTCGCGGTCATCACCGTCGCGCTGATCAGCGGGGCGATCGCGGACCGGGCCAAGTTCGGACCCTGGGCGGTGTTCACCGTCGCCTGGGCGACGCTGGTGTACTTCCCCGTCGCCCACTGGGTGTGGGGCGGCGGCTGGCTCAGCAAGCTCGGCATCGAGGACTTCGCAGGCGGCACGGTCGTCCACGTCAACGCCGGCGCCGCGGGCCTCGCCCTCGCGCTCGTCATCGGCAAGCGGAAGGGCTGGGGCAAGGACCCGATGCGACCGCACAACCTCACGCTGGTGCTGCTCGGCGCGGGGCTGCTGTGGTTCGGCTGGTTCGGCTTCAACGCGGGCTCGGAACTGGCGGCTGACCAGACCGCTGCCCTGGCGTTCATGAACACCCAGGTCGCGACCGCGGCCGCGGCCGGCGGCTGGCTGCTCGTGGAGCGGTTCCGTGACGGCAAGCCCACCACCCTCGGGGTCGCCTCAGGCGCCGTCGCGGGGCTTGTCGCGATCACGCCCGCCTGCGCGTTCATCGCCCCCTGGGCGGCGATCCTGCTCGGCGGCGCGGCGGGCGTCATCTGCTGCTACGCGATCGGCCTCAAGCACCGGCTCGGCTTCGACGACGCGCTCGACGTGGTGGGCGTGCACCTGGTCGGCGGCGCGTTCGGCGCGCTGTCGCTCGGCTTCCTCGCCGCCTACCCGCTGCTGTCGGGGCAGCGCAAGGGGCTGTTCTACGGCGGCGGGATCGAGCAGCTCGGCGTGCAGGCACTTGGCCCTGTCGTGGTCGGCCTCTACTCCTTCACCATCGCCTGGATCATCGGCAAGGTCATCGACAAGACGATGGGCTTCAGGGTCGCCGAGGAGGACGAGGTCACCGGCATTGACCTCGCTGAGCACGCAGAGACCGCCTACGACCTGGGCAGCGTCCACCCCGGCAACGCCGCCATGCCCCGCGCGGGACAGGAAGCGGTGGCCGCCAGGGACGTGGAATCCGTCACCGGGGCACGCTGACCCCAGCGGCCCCCGGCCCGCTCCAGCCCGCGCCGTCATCACCTGACCGGCGCGGGCGCGGGGCGGGCCATATTTTTCGCCAAGTATACACTCAGGATATTTACGTGACGTATACACTGAGTGTATATTAGCCAGGGTGAATGTCCTATGACCCTCAGCCAAGGAGATTGATGAACGTCCTCGAGGCGAGCGGCCTTGGCAAGCGGTACGGCCGCACCTGGGCGCTGCGCGAGTGCACCCTGGAGATCCCCGCCGGCCACGTCGCCGCCCTGGTCGGCCCGAACGGCGCGGGCAAGACCACCCTGCTGAACCTGGCGGTCGGCCTGACGGCGCCGACCGCCGGCACCGTCAGCGTGCTCGGCGGCCGGCCCGCGGGGGCGCCGGCCGCACTGGCCGGCATCGTGTTCGTCGCCCAGGACACGCCGTTGTACAGGAACCTGTCGGCTGCGGACATGATGCACGTGACGCGCAACCTGAACCGCCGCTTCGACCAGCCCTACGCGGAAACCAGGCTCGCGGAGCTCGGCATCCCGCCGGGGCGCAAGGCAGGGAAGCTGTCCGGCGGCCAGCAGGCACAGCTCGCGCTGACCCTGGCGCTTGCCCGCCGGCCGCGGCTGCTGGTGCTTGACGAACCCGTCGCGATGCTCGACCCCGTCGCCAGGCGCGACTTCATGGACACGGTGCTGACGGCGGCGGCAGGCGACGGGGTGTCCGTGGTGC
>NZ_DASZKT010000012.1:0-61616 GCF_035552695.1 Actinospica sp. | reverse complement strand
CTGCCCTGCGGTTTTTCGCTCACAAAGTTGTTAGCGCTAACAAGAATGGGCTACACCGTGAAACTGCGAACCCTCGATCGGCCCCTGCGCAACCCCGTCGCCGCCCTGCTGACGGCCTTCGCCCTCGCGGTCGCCTGGCTGAGCGTCGGCGTCGGCGGCCCCGCGCACGCGGCCACTTCGTCGTCCCTTCCCTGCGACGTCTACGCCTCGTACAGCACGCCGTGCGTGGCCGCGCACAGCACGACCCGGGCGCTGTTCGCGTCCTACGGCGGCCCGCTGTACCAGGTCACCCGCGCCTCGGACAGCACGAGCACGGACATCTACCCGCTGAGCACCGGCGGCTACGCGAACGCCGCGACGCAGGACTCGTTCTGTGTCAATACCCTGTGCCGGATCACCGAGATCTTCGACCAGAGCGGCAAGGGCAACAACCTGACCGTCGAGGGCGCGGGCGGCAACGGCAAGGCGGACGTCGGAGCGATCGCCGACGCGCTGCCGATCACCATCGCCGGCAACAAGGTCTACGGCGTGTACGTGACCGCCGGCGTCGGCTACCGGGACGACTCGACCAGCGGGGTACCCACCGGCTCGACCGCCCAGGACGAGTACATGGTCACCAGCGCCGATCACGTCAACGACAGCTGCTGCTTCGACTACGGCAACGCCGAGACCAGCAACGACGACACCGGCAACGGCCACATGGAGGCCATCAACTTCGGCACCGAGTGCTGGTTCAGCCCGTGCACCGGATCAGGGCCCTGGGTCCAGGCGGACCTGGAGAACGGCCTGTTCATGGGCGGCAACGGCGTCAACGCGTCGGACACCGGCAACACGAGCGACTTCGTCACGGCGCTGGTGAAGAGCAACAACACCACGACGTACGCGATCAAAGGCGGGAACGCGCAGTCCGGCAGCCTCAGCACGTGGTACTCCGGCGCCCTGCCGACGACCAGCGGATACACCCCGATGCACCTCGAGGGCGCGATCGTGCTCGGCACCGGCGGCGACGACAGCAACGGCTCCGTGGGCGACTTCTTCGAGGGCGTGATGACCAGCGGCGAGCCGAGCGACGCGGCGGACAACGCGGTCCAGTCGAACATCGTCTCGGCCGGCTATGCCTTCCCGACCGCGAGCACCGGCGAGATCCACGCCGTCGGCGCCGGCAAGTGCCTCGACGTGCCGAGCGGCACGACGACGACCGGGACCCAGCTGGAGATCTACACCTGCAACGCGGGCAGCAACCAGGAGTTCACGCACACCGCTCAGGACCAGGTGACGGTCTACAGCGGCAGCACCCTGCGCTGCCTCGACGCCTACGGCCAGGGGCTCACAGCAGGAACGAAGGTGGACATATACACCTGTAATCAGGGCACGAACCAGGAGTGGTCGTTCAACTCGAACGGCACGATCACCGAGGTCCAGTCCGGCCTCTGCCTCGACGTGACCGGGGCGGGCACCGCGAACGGAGCGCTGGTCGAGCTCTACACCTGCAACGGCGGTGGTAACCAGCAGTGGATGCTGGGCTGAGAGAGCCCCGTGTTGTCCGGCCATGGACACGCACGGTGCGGTACCCTCCCAGGTCAGCGACATTCGCACCGGTCGCCGGTGGCCGCGCGCCGGCCGGCCGGCGCGCAGTCCGAGTCCAGGGAGCAGACCGTGCCACGCTGCCACGCCAACGGGATCAAGATCGAGTACGACACCTTCGGTTCGCCGGGCGACCCGGCGCTGCTGCTCATCATGGGTTTGGGCATCCAGTTGACGGGCTGGGAGCCGGACCTGTGCAAGCAGTTCGCCGACCGCGGCTTCCACGTGATCCGCTTCGACAACCGCGACGCCGGGCTGTCCACGCACTTCGACGACGCGCCGGTGCCGAACCTGGGGGCGGTGCTCAGCGGCGACGCGTCCGGGGTGACGTACCTACTCGCCGATATGGCGCGGGACGCGGTGGGTCTGCTGGACGCGCTGGGGATCCGGGCCGCGCACGTGGTCGGCGCGTCGATGGGCGGGATGATCGTGCAGGAGCTGCTGCTGCATCACCCGGACCGGCTGCTCTCGGCCTGCTCGATGATGTCCACCACCGGCGACCCCGGCGTCGGCCACCCGTCCCCCGAGGCCGCGGCCATGGTCATCGCCCCGCCGGCGACCACCCGCGAGGAGACGATCGAGCAGGGCGTCGCGACGTGGCGCATACTGCAGTCCCCGGCGTATCCGATGCCTGAGTCGGTGATCCGCGACCAGGAGGCGGCCTTCTACGACCGCTGCCACTACCCCGACGGAGGCGTACGCCAGCTCGTCGCGATCCTCTGCTCGCCGGACCGCACCACGGGCCTGAAGGCCGTCAGCACGCCCACCCTCGTGCTGCACGGCGAGGCCGACCCGCTCATCAACATCTCCGGCGGCCGGGCCACCGCCGCCGCGATCCCCGACTCGATCCTGCGCACCTACCCCGGCATGGGGCATGACCTCCCGCACGAGCTGTGGGACTCGTTCGTCGAGGAGATCGTCGCGAACGCGGCGCGCGCCGAGGGGTAGCGGTAGTGGGCTAGAAGGCGAACGCCCTGCCGTTCCGGGGAACGACAGGGCCACGCTCTGGTTTCCCCGCGATGGCGGGGCGGTGGTACCCGCTCAGTCTAGAGGTTCGACCAGTACCAGACCACAACCGAGCGAGCGGGATCGGCCGAAGCCGGATTGCAGCACGTCCGCGAAGGCGGGCGGGTCGGTGACCGTGAGCACGCCCTGGATCTCGGAGCGGATCAGCCGCTGGGCCGGGCGGTCGCGCATCTCCTGGACGGCGGGCAGCACCTTGACCTCGAGGTGCTCGGTACGCGCGTCGGCGCCGATCCTGCGCACCCGGCGGCCGTCGGTGGAGAACGCCGGCTCGCCCTCGGGCTGCAGGCGGTCCATGAACCAGGCGAGCACGTCCTTGGGGTCCGTCAGGTCCCGCCTGCGGCGCTTCGGGCCGGAATCGCGCGTCGCGTGCACGATCGTCCGGAAGCTGTACCGCTGCCCCGTTTCCACGTGGTACTCGACCTTCAGTATCCGCGGCCTGCCGCGCAGCGCGGACTTCGCCAGCCGGTCCCAGTCCGGCTGCACCCGCGACTGCGTGATGATCGTCAGCAGGTCGTCCGCGAGGTCGACGCGGGCGGCATGCAGCACCCGCAGCTGGGCGCGGGGGTTCGGTTCACCCTCGGCGACCCAGCCGTAGAAGCCGCTCATCACCATCTTGTGCAGGAACTGCGGGTCGAGCACCGCGCGCTGCGCGGTGACGTGGCCGAGATCCAGTTCCAGCACACTCTGGCAGGCCACGAAGGTGACCGGCCGCACGGGTCGCTCCTCTCCGCCGTTCGCCGAAGACCTCAATCAACAATCCCCTCGTGCTTGTCCCTGAGGTGGCTCTTCTATTCCGCGTACGTAAACCAGAGTAGACCCCCGGCGGTCTCGCGCGGGAAGATCGCAACCAGTAGCGTCGGAGGCATGAGCCTCGCCGCCGAGCCCGCGAACCTGCCCGACGCGCCGATCATCACCGCGGCCGATCCGGCCGAGTTCGCCTACACCGTCTTCCACGACCGCCATCCCCGATTGTTCGAACGGGTACGCAATGCGCTGCCGTACGGACCGGCGCAGCTGGACGCCCTGCGGCGGCTCGAGGACGAGACGCTCACCGGGACGCTGCAGTCGCTGGACCCGCGCGCCGAGCAGGCGGCGGCCGGGGACTACGCCGCCTGGACCGAGTGGGGCGCGCCGTACTTCGGCAGGGGGCTGCGTTGGACGGACGTGCCGTTCCTCTGGTCCGAGAGCTATTTCTATCGCAGAATCCTGTCGGCGACGGGGTATTTTGCCGGTCCTTGGTGCGGCGTGGACCCGTTCGGGCCGATGAAGGCGGACAGCCTGGCCGGGGCCGCGGTGGACAAGGAGCTCGCGGCGTATTCGGCGCTCGAGCAGATGACCGCGGCCGACCGCGATTCGGCGCTGCTGGCCGCGTGCCTGTCCGGGAATCAGGCCGATCTCGGTTTCCAGCTGATCGCCGGCGAGCCGGTGGGCGTGTCGCTGCTCGTGGACGACAACGCGGCCATCTGGGCGTATCTGAACGAGCGTAAGCCCGGACGAGTGAATCTGGTCGCGGACAACGCCGCCGAGGAACTGCTGCCCGATCTCCTGCTGATCGAGCATCTGATCACGACCGGCCGCGCCACCGAGGCCACCGTCTTCCTCAAGCCGCGTCCCTATTACGTATCGGACGCGATGACGCAGGACGCCGTGGCCCTGCTGCGCCGCCTCGTGGCCGCTTCGGGCCTCGTGAGCGACGCGGGGCGCCGGCTGTGGCAGTACTGCTCGGCGGGCCGGCTGGCGTTCGAGGCACCCGACTACTTCTGCGCCCCGCTCGGCTTCCAGGACTTCCCGCGCGAGTTCGCGGCCGCGATCGGCTCCGCGACGCTGACTTTCGTCAAGGGCGACCTCAACTACCGGCGGCTGGTCGGCGACCGGCTCTGGCCGGTGACGACGCCCTTCGCCGACCTCACCGCGTATCTACCCGGCCCGGTCGCCGCGCTGCGCACCTGCAAGTCCGACGTCGCGGTCGGGCTGACCGAGCAGGCGGCGGCCGCGCTGGACGCCGCGTCGCCCGGCTGGCGCTTCGCCGGGAAGCACGCGGTGATCCAGTTCACCGGAGTGCGCCCCTGACCTGACGGGCCGTCGGCGGTAGGATGATCCGATGCTTCGAGCCCTGATTCTCGGCGGAACCGGAATGATCGGCGGAGCGACGGCCAGGCGGCTCGCCGCGGTGGGCTGGCGGGTGGAGGTGACCGGTCGCGAGCCGGGGCGTCTGCCGCCGGATCTGATCGAGGCGGGCGTGCGCTTCCACGCGGCCGATCGGGCGGACGCGGCGCGGCTGCGCGAGGTCCTGGGCGAGGGCGCCGACCTGCTGGTGGACTGCATCTGCTTCACCGCCGACGACGCGCGGCTGCTGCTGCCGCTCGCCGAGCGCGCCACGTCCACGGTGCTGGTCTCCAGCAAGGCCGTTTACGCGGACGCGGCCGGCAACCACGCGAACTCCGACACGCCGCCCGACTACGGCGGTCCGATCCTCGAATCGCAGCCGACGATGGCGCCGGGCGACATGGACTACCGGAGCCGGGAGGGCTACGGGCCGAACAAGGTCGCGGCCGAGCACGTCGCGCTGGACAGCGGCCTGCCGATCAGCGTCCTGCGTCCCTCGCGGGTGCACGGGATCGGTTCGACGCGGCCGCGCGAGTGGGTGTTCGTCAAGCGTGTGCTGGACCGGCGTCCGGCCGTGCTGCTGTCCGCGCGCGGCGAGGGGATCGTGCATCCGACCGCGGCGGTCAACATCGCCGCGCTCATCGAGACCGTGGCGCATCGACCCGGTGCGCGCGTCCTGAACAGCGCGGATCCGGACGCGCCGTCCGCGCGCGAGATCGCCAAGACGATCGCGCGCCAGCTCGGGCACTTCTGGGACGAGGTGCTGCTCGACGAGTCGGCCGATCCGGGCCTCGGCCGCACGCCGTGGGACGCGCCGCATCCGGTCGTGCTGGACACCACCGCGTCGCTGGAGCTGGGATACAAGCCGGTCGGCGACTACGCGGCGACCGTGGCCGAAGAGGTGGACTGGCTGTTCGACGTCTACCGCGCCGGGGATCCGGACGGCCTGCTGCCCGCGCCGGACGACCCGTACTTCGCGGGATTCCTCGACTACCCGGCGGAGGACGCGTACCTCGCGAACGGCTAGTCAGCGCCGCCCGGCCGCCAGGAATTCGCCGATCCCGCGCGGGGAGAGCAGGTGGCGGGCCGAGAGCCGGGCCGAGCCGAGCACGCCGGCCTGCTCGCCGAGCGTCGACGTCTCGATCTTGAGGCTGCGCGTGGCCAGCGGCAGGGCCCTGCGGTAGATGACGCCGCGGATGTCGGCGAGCAGGTCCTCGTGCAGCTGGGCGAGCACTCCGCCGACGACGATCGTGTCCGGGTTGTGGAAGGAGACCAGTGAGGCCAACACCTCGCCGATCCGTTGCCCCGCGAGCCGCACCTGGCGCCGCGCGACCGGATGCCCCTCGGAGACCAGGCGCACGACGTCCCGCGCCCGGCGCGCGTCGAGTCCTTCGGCCCGCAGCGCCGCCGCCATCGCGGAGCCGGACGCCACCGCCTCCACGCAGCCCGCGTTCCCGCAATGACACAGGACGTCCTCGTGTCCGGGCAGCCGGATGTGCCCGATGTCCCCGGCCGCGCCGGAGGCCCCGCGATGGAGCACACCGCCGGACACGATGCCGCAGCCGATGCCCGTGCCGACCTTGACGTAGAGCAAGTGCTCTGCCTCGCGGCGGTGCACGTACTCGCCGAAGGCCATCATGTTGACGTCGTTGTCCACGAGCACCGGCACCGGGTATCGGTCCTCGAAGAACGCGGGCACCCGATAGCCGTCCCAGCCCTGCATGATCGGCGGCCGGACGACCGTGCCGCTCTCCGCCTCGACCGGCCCCGGCACGCCGATGCCGATGGCGCGCAGGCTCTCGGGCGCGCGGCCGGTGGACACGCAGAGTTTCCCGATCTGGTCCGCGACCCCGCCGAGGATCCGTTCCGGACCGTCGTTGATGTCGATCTCGCGCGCCTCGTCCGCGAGCACCCGGCCGCCGAGCGTGGTGAGCGCGATCCGGCTGTGCGTGGCGCCGAGGTCCACGCCGCCGACCAGCACCGCGTCCGAGGCGAGGTCGAGCGCGTACGGCGGCCGGCCGCGCTCGGTGGTCAACGGCTCGGACTCGACCAGCAGGCCGCGGTCGATGAGCAGGTCCACGCGCTGCGCCACGGCCGAGCGGGACAGGCCGGTCGCCGCGATCAGGGCGCTGCGGGTGGTGGCCACGCCGTCGGCGACCAGGCAGGCCAGTTCGCTCAGCCCGGCCAGTCGGCGCTCCTCGGCGGAGTTCGCAAGCTTGGACGACTGCACGCGCGCCCCTGTCCGTATGCGGGTTTCTTTATGACAGAAGTAAGCGTAATCATGACTCTTGTCAGGCGTAAAGGGGCGGCATACCGTCGATCCCCGTAAACGTTAACGGGGTTCCGAGGGAGGAACGGCATGCAGCCGCTGCGCATCGCGATCGCGGGCACCGGCATGATCGGTGCCGTCCACGCGGACGCCGCGCGCCGGGCCGGCGCGCGCGTGCTCGGCGTGTCGGCGTCCACGGCGGAGCGCGCGAAAGCCGCGTCCGCGCGGCTCGGCGCGGAACGCTCCTTCGACTCCTCCGAGGAACTGGCCGCAGCGGACGACGTGGATGTGGTGCACATCTGCACGCCGAACGATCTGCACGGTCCGCTCGTCCGGCTCGCCCTGGCCGCGGGTAAGCACGTGATCTGCGAGAAGCCGCTTTCGGTGGACGCCGCCGACGCCGACGCCCTCGTCGAACTGGCGGAAGACAGCGGCCTGATCAACGCCGTTCCGTTCGTCTACCGCTATCACCCCATGGCCGCCGAGGCGCGGCACCGGGTACGCAGCGGCGCGATCGGCCCGGTCCGGCTGCTGCACGGCCACTATCTGCAGGACTGGCTCATGCGGCAGTCCGACGACAACTGGCGGGTTGACGCGGTCGCCGGTGGCGCCTCGCGGGCCTTCGCGGACATCGGTTCGCACTGGTGCGACCTGGTCGAATGGGTGACCGGACACCGAATCAGCGAACTGTCGGCCGTGACGCAGACCGTGCACCCCGAGCGCGCGCGGAGCGGATCAGTGGCGACCGAGGACGTCGTGCACGTCGTGTTCCGCACCGACCTCGGCGCGACCGGCAGCCTGGTCGTCTCGCAGGTCTCGCCGGGCCGGAAGAACCGGCTGTGGTTCGAGGTGGACGGCGCCGAGCACAGCGTGTCCTTCGACCAGGAGAACCCGGAGACGCTGCTGTTCGGCGGCCGGGAGCGCACCGAGAGCGTGGTCCGCGACCCCGGCACGCTCTCCGCCGAGGCCGCGCGGCTGAGCCCGGTCCCGGCCGGCCACCCGCTCGGCTACCGCGACTGCTTCGCCGGCTTCGTCGCCGACGTCTACGACGCGGTCCGCACTGCCGCCGCCGGTGAGGCCGTCAGCGAAAGCGCCCTCTACCCGACCTTCGCGGACGCCGCCCGCACGGCCAGGATCACCGACGCCGTGCTGCGCTCCGCCCACTCCCGCACCTGGATCGAGGTCCTGTGAAACTCGGATTCCTCACCGCCTGCCTGCCCGAACTCTCGTTGCCCGACATCGCCTCGTGGGCCTCGAGCGCCGGATACGAGGCGCTCGAGGTGGCAGTCTGGCCGTCCACCGGCAGCCGGGACTTCGAGGCCAGCCACATCGACGTCGCGCACTTCGGCGCCGGCGAGGCCGAGCAGGTCGGCGAACTGTTCGCCAAGCACAGGCTGCTGGTGTCCTCGCTCGCGTACTACGAGAACAACCTGCACCCCGACGAGGCGCGCCGGGCCGAGATCGCCGCGCACGTCAAGCGGGCGATCGACGCGGCGGCGCTGCTGGACGTCGAGACCGTCGGCACGTTCATCGGGCGTCACCCTGGGCTGTCGGTGAAGGAGAACGTCGCCCTCGCCGAGCGCGTGCTGCCGCCGCTGGTGGACTACGCCGGAGAACGCGGCGTCAAGATCATCATCGAGAACTGCGTCATGGAGGGCTGGCACCCGGACGGCTACCCGGGCAACATCGCCTACTCCCCCGAACTGTGGGAGTGGATGTTCTCCCTCGGCCTCTACCTCAACTACGACCCCTCGCACCTGCTCTGGCTCGGCATCGACCCGGTGACCGCTCTCAAGCCCTACGTGCACCGGATCCCGCACGCGCAGGCCAAGGACGCCCAGCTCGACCCGTCCGCGCGCGACCGCTACGGGTTCTTCGGAAAGACGATCAGCCGCGAGCACCCCTGGGACGAGGGCTGGTGGCGCTACCGGGTGCCCGGGCGCGGCCAGGTGGACTGGAGCGGCGTGGTCGACGCGCTGTACGAGGGCGGCTTCCAGGGAACCCTCTCGGTCGAGCACGAGGACCCGGTGTGGAGCGGCACCGAGCAGAAGGTGAAGCAGGGCCTGGAGATCGCGCACCGCACGCTGCGGCCGCTGATCACCGGATGACGGCACGCACCACCGCAGACCAACAATCAGGACTCTGGCTTAGGCCGCGACGACTTAAGCAGCAAGGAGGCTCCCCATCATGACCCGTCCACTGAGCGTCCAGCTCTACACCGTCCGCTCGCAGATCGCCGGGGACCGCGACGGGGTGCTGCGGCAGCTCGCGGACCTCGGGTTCGGCGCGGTCGAACCGTTCCAGCCGACCGAGGATCCGATCGGCTTCCGCAAGGTGGCCGACGACCTGGGGCTCGTCGTGTCAAGCGCGCACGCGATGAGCCTGCTGGACGCGGATCCGGGCCCGGTGTTCGAGGCGATCGCGACGCTCGGCACCGATCTTGCGATCGTGCCCGCCGGGATCGCGCAGGAGGACTTCGGCACCCGCGACGGCCTGGCCCGCGCGGCGGACCTGCTGAACGCGCTCTCCGAGAAGGCCACCGCGCACGGGCTGCGCCTCGGATACCACAACCACTGGTGGGAGTTCGAGCCCGTACTCGACGGCAAGCACGGCCTCGAGGTGCTCGCCGAACTGCTCGCGCCCGAGGTGTTCCTGGAGGTCGACACGTACTGGGCGGCGGTCGGCGGCGCGGACGTGCCGGGCGTGCTGCGCAATCTCGGCCCGCGGGTCGAGGCGCTGCACGTCAAGGACGGGCCGCTGCGCAAGGGCGAGCCGAACGTGGCCGTCGGCGCCGGCGCCATGCCGGTCGCCGAGGTGCTCGCGGCGGCCCCGGCGGACGCGTGGCGCATCGTCGAGTTCGACGAGTGCGCGACGGATCTGTTCGCCGCGATCGGGGAGAGCCGCGCGTACGTCGCGGGACTGGAAGGGGACGGGAATTGAGCACGGGGCCGGTCGGCGTCGCGATTGTCGGCGCCGGCAACATCAGCGGGCAGTATCTCGGCAACCTCACGAAGTTCCCGGACGTGCGGGTGCTGGCGCTCGCCGACATCGACGAGGCGCGGGCCGCGCAGGTCGCCGCCGAGTACGGGATCGAGGTCTCGGGATCGCCGGAGGACGCTCTCTCGATCCCCGAGGTGGAGATCGTCGTCAACCTCACGATCCCGGCGGCGCACGCCGAGGTGGCGCTCGCCGCCCTGCGCGCGGGCAAGCACGTGTACGGCGAGAAGCCGCTGGCCTTGGACGTGGGCAGCGGTCGGTCCGTGCTGGCGGAGGCGGCGGAGCGGGGCCTGAAGGTGGGCAACGCGCCGGACACGTTCCTCGGCGCGGGTATCCAGTCGGCGCTGCGCGCGGTCGCCGCGGGGGTGATCGGCGAGCCGGTCGCCGCGTACTCGGCCCTGGAGAGCATGGGACCGGAGAGCTGGCATCCGAACCCCGAGTTCTTCTACGTGGACGGCGCGGGCCCGCTGTTCGACATGGGCCCGTACTATCTGACCGCGCTGATCGCCCTGCTCGGTCCGGTCACGTCGGTGGCGGCGACCGGTCGCAAGGCGCGGGCCGCCCGGGTCGTCGGCTCGGGTCCGAAGGCGGGCAAGGAGTTCCCGGTCGAGGTCCCGACGCACATCACGGCGCTGCTCGAGTTCACCGAGGGCTACGGCGCGAACTCCACGTTCAGCTTCGACTCGCCCGCCGGGAAGCGCGTGCTCGAAATCGGCGGCACCGAGGCGACGCTCACGCTGCCGGACCCGAACACCTTCGGCGGCCCGCTGCTCGTGCGCAGCCCGCGGGACGAGGAGTGGCGCGACCTGCCGATCGAGGGCACGGAGGCCGGCCGCGGCATCGGCGTCGTCGACATGGCCCGCGCACTGCGCTCGGGTGCGCAGCATCGTGCATCGGGCGAACTCGGCATGCACGTCCTCGAAGTCATGTCGGCGATCTCGCGTTCGGCGGTTGAGGGCTCCTTCCAGAAGGTGACCAGCGACGTCGTGCAGCCCGACCCGCTGCCCGTCTCGTGGGATCCCCACGAGGCAACGCTCTGATCTGCCTGAGCAAGACCGAACGGGCTTCCCACCCGAGCCATAGCGCGAGCGCCTCGTGACGAAGTGCTCGGGGTGGGGAGCCCGCCGCCGCGCCGTGCGGGCCGACTACGATGATCTGCGGATCTCTGTCCACGGCGAGGAAGGCGGGCCTCAGCATGCCGGGAACCCTGTTCGCGGTCAGCGACGTGCACGTGGGCTACGCGGAGAACCGCGACCACGTCGAGTCGCTGCGGCCCGAGTCGGCCGAGGACTGGCTGATCGTCGCCGGTGACGTGGCCGAACGCTTCACGGACATCGCTCGGGCCCTGCACACGCTGCGCTCGCGCTTCGAGAAGGTCATCTGGGTCCCGGGCAACCACGAGCTCTGGACGCCGAAGACGGATCCGGTCCAGTCGCGCGGCGAGGAGCGTTACCAGCAGCTCGTCGAGCTGTGCCGGCGCCTCGACGTGCTCACGCCCGAGGATCCGTACGCCGTCTGGGAGGGCGAGGGCGGACCGGTCGCGATCGCGCCGCTGTTCCTCTTGTACGACTACTCCTTCCATCCGCCGGGGACCACGACGAAGGAAGCGGGCCTCGCGTACGCGTATGAGACGGGCATCGTCTGCGCGGACGAGGTGCTGCTGCATCCGGATCCGTACAAGACGCGCGAGGAGTGGTGCGCGGCGCGCGTCCAGCTTTCCGAGCGGCGGCTCGCCGAGCGGCCGGACGGCCTGCCGACGGTCCTCGTCAACCACTTTCCGCTGACGCGGGAGCCGACCAGGAAGTTGCGCTATCAGGAGTTCGCGCAGTGGTGCGGCACGACGCGCACGGCGGACTGGCATCGGCGCTTCGACGCGAAGGCCGTCGTGTACGGGCACCTGCACATCCCGCGGACGACCTGGGAGGACGGCGTGCGCTTCGAGGAGGTCTCACTCGGCTATCCGAGGGAATGGCAGCCGCGCGGCGGCCCGAGCGGGCTGCGCAGGATCCTCCCCGGATAGCCGAGCCGCCACGGCACGCGCCCCCGAACAGGCGACGCGAGCCGGTTCGGATCCCTCATTCGGCCGAGTCCGCGTAGTCCTGCTCGATCTTCGCGGCCATCGGGTCCTGGTTGTCCACCGCCGGGCCGTCGCTCGGGCCGTAGACCAGATGCACGGTGCCGCTCTTGAACGGGGTGCAGGACAGCAGGGCCAGCGGGAGGGGCGAGTCGGCGTCCGCGAACAGGCGCAGGCCCTCGCGGACCGCGACCGGGTGCACGAACAGGTGCAGTTCGTCGATCAGCTTCTCGGCGAGCAGCTGGCGGACGACCGAGACCGAGCCGCTCAGCCCGATCACACCGTCACCCGGCTCGTTCTTCAGGGCCCTGACGCCCTCGACGAGCTCGCCCTTCAGCTGCTCCGAGTTGCGCCAGGTGAACTCCAGCGGGGAGCGGGAGGCGACGATCTTGCGCGCGTCGCCGATCGACTTGGCCATCGGCGCGTCCGCCTCGCCCGCCTCCTCGCGGGCCGGCCAGGCCCCGGCGAAGCTGTCGTAGGTGACCCGGCCGAACAGGATCGTGTCGGCGCCGCCGAGCACCTCGGTCACCGCCGCGCCGAGCTCCTCGCAGAAGTAGGGGAAGTGCCAGGCCGCCGGCTCGCCGACGACTCCGTCGACCGAGGTGAACAGGCCCGCAGTGATCTTCTTCATGGCTGGTGCTTCCTCTCGATTCACCGACAACTTTTTTTGTCGGTGAGGCCACTATAGCTCGCCGTCGGCATCCGCGACACCCCTTCTTCGTCGAGGTACCAGATGCGGTGGGCCTCGGCGGGATACGGCGGCTGGAAGCGGCGGAGCTGGCTGATCAGGACGTTTTCGGGGACGGGGTGGGGCCTCGCGGCGTTGCGGGCGCGGAGTCGGCGCTCGTCAACGAGGAAGACAGCTTGGGTGACGTACGCGTCGGCGGAGCCCGGGGTTCGGGGACCATGAGGCCCGAATCCTCGGCGTACAGCGCGGACCACTGAACCTGTTCACGCGCGGCCTTCACGTCGCCTTCGACGCGGCCGGCCAGCACCGCTTCGGCCGAATCGGTGCGCGGCATCGATGCGACTCAAGGTCTCCGCAGTGGCGAGTTCGTGATGACCAGACTAAGAGTGACCGGATCGTGCGCATCGTCGACCTCTTGTTCGAGGTTGAGCGCTCATAGGGGGGTGGATGCGTCGATGTTGGCTCCCGAGCGAAGTGACCAGAATGTGCTGCCAGGCCCGAGCCGGTTCGGCACGACCTCAGCCTGCATCCAGTGCGTGTCGGTCTGCACGTGATTCGGCCGGCCCCACTTCGCTATCCGCGCGCCGAACTCGTCGCGGCCGAATCCCGCGGCCGTGCGAACGACGTAGCCCTCCTGCGTGCCGAGGTCGAGCCGCAGAGCTCTGATCGCCTTCTCATCGAACGTGCCGCGCCACAGCACCGGCGGTGTCGGGATGCCGAGGCCGTGTGGGAAGCGGACGGTCACGTCCCAGTCCAGGCAGCGGTCAGTGTCGTCCCAGACCGAGAATCCGTAGAACCCTGAGTCGAGGTCGTCGTACGCGATCGAGTGCCGCGGTGTGGCCTCCGGGGACCACGGAAGGAGCGCGGTGCGCGGATAGTGGACACGCACTCGCCCGAGGCTAGTGAGTGATCTGGATCAGGGCTACGCGATTACCGTCGGGATCGTTCCAGCTCGCCCGCCGTCCGGCGCTGCCGATCGACTGGATCGCCGCGCCGAGCACGCCGCGTCCGGCCGCCTCGGCGACGGCCACGTCCAGGTCGACTACGGACAGCGAGACCAGTGAGCTGCCCGCGTGCTCGGGATCGAGGACGACGTAGAGGAACGCCGTCTCCGTGAACTGCCACATGACCTCGGTGTCGTTCACCGGCACGTCCGCCGGTCGGCCGATGAGCCGCGTGTACCAGTCGACGGCGCCGGCGAGGTTGGTCACCGGCATGCCCGCGAACACCATGTCGAAGTCCATGGCCTGAAGTCTTCCACGCCCCATTGGCATCCGACATGAACGGCGCGCAATGGCTACAGTCGGGTGCCGTCGGATACTCTGCGCTTGTCGTCAACTCCCCTGCCCAGCTGGATCAACGAAGATCGGGTCGGTCATGAGCTTCGCGAGTCCCTTTCCGCCGGTGACCATCCCGGACGTCTCCCTTTACGACTATCTGTTCGCGACCCTGGATCCCTCGGCCGACCTGGACCGCGCGGCGTTCATCGACGCGCCGACGGGGACGGTCGTCACCTTCCGCCAACTGCGGGATCGGGTGACGGCGACGGCCGGGGCCCTCAGCGCGCGCGGAGTAGGCCCGGGCGACGTCGTGGCACTCATCGCGCCGAACAGCCCCGACTACGCCGTCGCGTTCCACGGCGTGCTGCGCACCGGCGCCTCCGTGACGACGATGCCGGTGCTGGCCACCCCCGAGGACATCGCCAAGCAGCTGAAGGCGAGCCACGCGGTCGCGATGCTGGCCGGCCCGGCCGTCGCGGAGAGCGCGCTCGCCGGAGCCGGGGCCGCCGGGCTGCCGCCGGACCGGGTCGTCCTGCTGCGCGAGACCGGCGACGCGTCGCACGCGCACCATCCGGTCCTCAGCGCCCTGATCGAGCAGGCGCTCGCAGCTCCCGAGGTGAGCGTGGATCCTGCGACCCAGCTGGCCGCGCTGCCGTACTCCTCCGGCACGACGGGGCGCCCCAAGGGCGTCCGGCTGAGCCACCGAAACCTCGTCGCCAACATCGCGCAGATCGAGGACCGGATCGGCGTGCGGCGGGACGACGTGGTCATGGCCGTGCTGCCGTTCTTCCACATCTACGGCATGACCGTGCTGCTGAACCTCTCGCTGCGCCGCCGGTCCACGCTCGTCACGCTGCCGCGCTTCGACCTCGCCGACTTCCTCGGCGCGATCGCCCGGCACCGGGTGACCTTCGCGTTCATCGCGCCGCCGATCGCCGTCGCGCTGGCCAAGCATCCGGCCGTCGAGGACTACGACCTGAGCAGCCTGCGCGTCGTGTTCTCCGGCGCGGCCCCGCTCGACGGCGAACTCGGCCGGGCGCTGACCGAGCGGCTCGGCGTGACCGTGGTGCAGGGCTACGGCATGAGCGAGCTGAGCCCGGTCTCGCACCTGACGCCGGAGAGCATGAGCGGCGAGGTGTCCTGCGAGAGCGTCGGCTTCGCGGTGCCGAACTCGGAGAACAAGCTGCTCGATCCGGCCACCGGCGAGCAGATCCCGAAGCCGGACTCGGGCGTGAGCGCGCGCGGCGAACTGTGCGTCCGCGGCCCGAACGTCATGCTCGGCTACCTCGACGACGCGGACGCGACCGACGCGATGCTCGACGCCGACGGCTTCCTGCACACCGGCGACGTGGCGACCGTGGACGCGCGCGGCGTCGTCACCATCGTCGACCGCATCAAGGAACTGATCAAGTACAAGGGCTACCAGGTCGCCCCCGCCGAACTCGAGGCGCTGCTGCTCACGCACCCCGGCATCGCCGACGCGGCGGTGATCGGCGTGCACGACGAGGAGGGCGAGGAGGTGCCCAAGGCCTTCGTCGTCCAGCGCGGCGCGGAGGCGCTCACCGGGCAGCAGGTGATGGACTTCGTCGCCGGGCACGTCGCCCCGTACAAGAAGGTGCGCCGCGTCGAGTTCATCGACGTCGTGCCGAAGTCGGCTTCGGGCAAGATCCTGCGCCGGGAGCTGCGTGACAGGGAACGGTCTCACTAGGGCGAACATATATTTGGAGGTGACAGCGGGCGCGGTCCTTCGCCAGTATGGAGCGTGGACATTGGTCCATACCTTTTAGCTTTTCCGGGAAAGGAAGTACCGGCTTCATGCTGCTGCCCCGCCCCACGACGTACCGGGCCGAGGAGGGCGAGTTCTCGCTCACCGAGGCAACCGTGATCCGCTTCGGCGACAGCTCGCTCGCCGGCACGGCGCGCTGGCTGCAGTCGGCGCTGCGGCCGCCGACGGGATTGCCCCTGCCCGCCGAGGAATCCGGCGCGGCGACGACCCGCGCGGCCGCCGAGGGCCCGCGAGAATCGGCGATCTCGCTCGCGCTCCGCCCCGAACTCGGGGCGGAGGCCTATGAGCTGAGTGTGGACTCGTCGGGTGCACGGATCGCCGGGGGCGACGCGGCGGGCGTCTTCTACGGCTGCCAGGCCCTGTTCCAACTGCTGCCGCCGGCCGTGTACCGGCACGCGTTCGCGTACGGAGTGCGCTGGTCGGTGCCGGCCGTGAGCATCGCGGACGCGCCGCGGTTCCGCTGGCGCGGGACGATGCTGGACGTCGCGCGGCACTTCGTGGCCAAGCGCGAGGTGCTGCGCTTCCTCGACCTGATGGCCGCGCACCGTCTCAACACCCTGCATCTGCACCTGTCCGACGACCAGGGCTGGCGGGTCGAGATCCGGCGCTACCCGCGGCTCACCTCGGTCGGCGGCTGGCGGCACGAGTCGCAGCTCGGCGCCGCCCGGGACGCGCCGGGCGACGGCCGTCCGCACGGCGGCTACTACACGGGCGCCGACGTTCGGGAAATCGTGGCGTACGCCGCCGAACGGCACATCACCGTCGTGCCCGAGATCGACATCCCCGGCCACTCGCAGGCCGCGATCGCCGCGTATCCCGAACTCGGCGTCCACCCGGACCTACGGCTCGAGGTGTGGACGCGCTGGGGCATCAACCACAACGTGCTCGGCGCCGAGACCACGACGATCGAGTTCTACAAGGGCGTGCTCGACGAGCTGATGGACCTGTTCCCGAGCGAGCTGATCGGGCTCGGCGGCGACGAGTGCCCGAAGGACGAGTGGGCGGCCGACGAGCGCACGCAGGAGCTCATTCGGGAGCGCGGGCTCGGCGACGAGAAGGGGCTGCAGACCTGGTTCATCAGTGAGCTCTCCGAGCACGTCGCGGCGCGCGGACGGCGTGTGTACGGCTGGGACGAGATGCTGGAGGGTAGAAACCTCCCCGAGGGCACGGTCATCGCGTCCTGGCGTGGCATGACCGGCGCGGTCACGGCGGCCAGTCGCGGCTTCGACGTCGTGGCCTGCCCGGACCACACCGTCTACCTCGACTACCGCCAGTCGGAGTCGCCGGACGAACCGATCCCGGTCGCCATCTCGCTGACCCTGGAGGACATGTACGGCTTCGAGCCGGTGCCCGACGGTCTCAGCGAGGAACAGGGCGCTCGGATTCTCGGCGGACAGGCGAACGTGTGGACCGAGCACATCGACTCGCCCCGCATGCTCGACTTCTACGTCTTCCCGCGGCTGTGCGCGATCGCCGAGGCGCTGTGGACCGAAGGCAAGCGCGACTTCGCCGAGTTCCGGGTCCGTCTCGACGAGCACCTGGCCCGCCTCGACGCGCTCGGCGTCGAGTACCGGCACGATGAGGGCCCGCTGCCCTGGCAGAAGCGTCCGGGCGTTGCCGGGCGGCCGTCCACGCGGGCCGAGCGCGAGGAGCACTTCGCACAGGTCACGGCGGATATCAAGGAATGATGTAACGATGCATGGTTCGGGGGCGGCGGCAATCGTCCGCGACTGCCGCCGCCCCCGGCTCTAGGGCCCGCGCGGGACGCCTACGACTCGCCGACGATCTCGGCGAAGCCGATACGGAACTCCGCGTGCGTGGCGTGCAGGGTGTCCTTCTCCGGAAGCTCCGGGCCGCAGGCGGCGCTGCCGACGCCCTGGTGCGCGTGGTCGAGGTTGACGTGGATCCGGGCCCCGTCATCGGGGCGCAGGTCGCTGCCGTGCTTCGCGGCTTCGAGGGTCCGCGTCGACCACGGCTTGACGGTCAGATCGATGACCGGCGAGCCGATCAGCAGCAGACCGCGGTCGCCGGAGGCGTCGCTGAGGCGGGCCCAGCGCACGTCGCGGCGGTTGCCGTTCTCCTGCGGGCGCACATACGGGGTCTGCATCGCGGTGACTTCACGGTGGTACCTGCCGACGCGCACGGCGTTGGCCGCGTCCCGGTAGGCCTCGCAGGGGCCGAGACCGAACCATTCGACGTGGTCGTATTCGCCGGGCAGGGTCAGCGCGACGCCGAGGCGCGGCAGCGGGACGGTCCACGTGCCGTACGGGTCGACGACGACGTCGAGCCACAGTACGTCGGCCGCGTCGGTGGTCCAGCGGTAGAGCACGTCCAGCCCGAAGCCGACGGCCGCCGCGCCGAGCCGCGTGCGAACCTCAATGCCGGTCGCGGTCGCCTCGACCCCGAGCGTCTTGTGGTGCATCCGATGCAGGCCCGCGTCGTGCCAGCGTGACGCCAGCGGCTCGTGCCGAGGCCCGTGCTCGCCCCAGACCTCGTTGTCGATCGGCGCGCGCCACACGTCCAAGCGCGGCCCCTCGACGTCGATGCCGCCGACGCTGCGCAGGACACCGGTTTGCGCGTCGAAGATTGCGGTGCCGAGTTGGATCGATCCGTCGCGGGAGCTGGGTGAAACGGCGGGAGCCGGAACCTCCGCAGGCTGCGGAGCATCGATTCTCCCCTGCCCCCAAGCGATCTCATGCCCCGCCTCGGCCCACAGCTCATCTTCCGCGAGCACGCCGCGCACGGTCAGCCAGAGCTCGCCGTCTCCCGCCGAGTCGTCAGCCTCCTTCGGCCACGCCGCACTACCGCTCTGACCCGCCGCGACCGGCTCGATCTCAACCGTGCCGCCGACGACCTCGACGCCCTCGGCCTCGACAGTCCACTCCCAGCGCAGGTAGCCGGTGTCGCGCGAGTGATGCAGGTTGCCGATCTCAAGGGTCCGCGACACCGCGTCGACCGTCACGCGCACCGGCTCGATGACCTTCTTGAAGTCGATCAGGCCGGGCGACGGGGTGCGGTCCGGGAAGATCAGGCCGTCGGCGACGAAGTTGCCGTCGTGCAGTTCCTCGCCGAAGTCGCCGCCGTACGCGTAGTACGTGACACCGTCAGCGTCGGTCTGCTCGATGCCGTGGTCGATCCACTCCCAGATGAACCCGCCCGCGAGTCGCGGGTACTTCTCGAACATGTCCTGGTAGTCGCGCAGGCCGCCCGGGCCGTTGCCCATCGCGTGCCCGTATTCGCACTGCATGAAGGGGATCGAGCGGCGGTGCGCGTCGTCGGCCGGGTCGGCGGTCGCGGGCTCGACTCCGCGACCGATCTCGTCGACCTCCTCGTAGCCCGCGTACATCCGCGAGTACACGTCGACATACGCGCTGGCCCGGTCGCCCTCGTAGTGGATCAGCCTGCTGCCATCACGACCGCGAATGGTTTCAGCCATCGCGGCCAGGTTCTCGCCGACGCCCGCCTCGTTGCCGAGCGACCAGATGATGATCGAGGGGTGGTTCTTGTCGCGCTCGACCATGCGGGCCGCGCGGTCGAGCAGCGCCTCGCGCCAGACCGGTTCGGCGCTCGGATTGCCGGCCCAGCCGAGGGCGTCGAAGCCGTGCGTCTCGTAGTCGCACTCGTCGATCACCCACAGCCCGTACTCGTCGCAGAGTGCGAGGAACTCGGGGTGCGGCGGGTAGTGGCTGGTGCGGACGGCGTTGATGTTGTGCCGCTTCATCAGCAGCACGTCCGCGAGCATCGTCTCGTGGTCAAGCGCGCGGCCGGTGCGCGGGTGCCATTCGTGCCGGTTGACGCCGCGGAAGAGGATTGGCTGCCCGTTGACGACGATGCGACCGTCCTGCACGGCCACGCGCCGGAAGCCGATGCGCAGCGGCACGCGCTCGCCGTCCACGACGAGCTCGCCCGCGTACAGTCGCGGCGTCTCGTCGGACCACGGCTCTACCGGGAGGGTAGACGGACCGGCCGGGTCGGCGTCCTCGATGCCGAGTTCGGGGACGTTCAGCCGCGCCGGTTGCGAGGTCTCAACGCGCAGCGTGCCCGTGCCGGTCTCGTGGTCGTAGTCGGCGTGCACGAAGTAGTCCTCGAGCCCTCGGGCCAGCAGCCGCACGGAGCGGAAGATCCCGGACATCCACCACATGTCCTGGTCTTCGAGGTAGCTGCCGCCGGACCACTGGTGCACGCGCACCGCGATCACGTTCCGGCCGCACCGCAGCGCTGCCCGGGCAGCGTCGAACTCGGTCGGCAGCCGGCTGCCCTTGCCGTCGCCGAGCCGGACTCCGTTGATCCACACGGCGAAGCAGGAATCCACGCCCTCGAATCGGAGCACGGCGCGGTCCAGCGGGAAGTCCTCGGGCAGCTCGAACTCGCGCCGGTACTCGCCGGTCGGGTTCGCGTCGGGCACGCGCGGCGGGTCGATCGGGAAGGGGTACCTGACGTTGGTGTACGCGGGGGCGCCGTAGCCGTGCAGCTGCCAGAGCGACGGAACCGGCAGCTCGTCCCACCCGCCGTCCGAGAACTCGGGCTCCTCGAAGCCGGGCGTGAGGTCGCCGGACCCGGCGGCCAGGCGGAAACGCCAGGTCCCGTCGAGCTCCACGGCTGGCGCGTCGGAGGCGAAGTAGGCGCGGGGACGGAGTCGGTCACGCCCGGGCGAATAGGACTCGACGTAGGCGACATCGACGTCGTTGGACATGGGGATCCGTCCCCTCCTGTTTACTCATGTGCGATTACGTTTGAAGCTTAGTAATTCAGCGGCCCTCAGGACAAGACCTCCCTAGAATGACCCGACGATGAACCCGGCACTTCGACGCATCCTGGAGCAGGCGGCCGAGCACGACGCGCCGCTTCTTGAACTGCTGTCCGAACGGCTCTCGGGCGCCGACCTGACCACGCTGCTGCTCGAGGTCTACCGGCGACGCGCGCTGAACGTTACGCCGGCCGAGGTCATGCGCCGCTACCGCACGGACCGCTTCGTGGCCCCGTCGCCGATCCCATTCACACAAATACGCCGAGCGGAGGACGCGCTGATCGCCGCGCTGCCGCCGGACTTCGAGATGCCGGCGCTCGCACCGGTGACCACTCTGGCCACGCACTCCGCTGTCGCGACCGTGGATCCGCGCAAGGTCATCGCCACGGTCCGGGGCAGCGAGGTCGCCGCCGATCCGACGAACGCGCTCGCCCTCGAGGCCGCCGCGCGGCGGTCCGACCTGCTGGCCGTTTCACCGCGCTCGGCCTCGCCGGTCCACCTGGCCGCGAGCCAGCGCGTCGTGCGCGCCCAGCATTTCGACACTCCGGGGTTTTCACCGCATTTCCAACTCTTCGGGCTGGTCAGCGCGGGCCGCGACGGCGGCGGACTCGCCTTCGAGAACGCCGCGCTCACGCTTCACCTGCGCTTCGCCGCCCAGGCCGTCGGCAGCCTCGGCGCGGAGACCGAGATCCGCGTGACGGTGCTGGCTCCCGCGTTCGAGGCCGTCCTCGATCAGGTGACGACGGTGTTCGCCGAGGTCCCGGGCGTGCGCGTGGTCCCGGATCCGGACCGGGAGTCCGGGCGCGGCTACTACTGCGGCCTCTGCTTCAAGGTGCATGCGGACGGCCGGGAGGTCGGCGACGGCGGGTTCACCGACTGGACCGCGCGACTGCTCGGCAACAGAAAGGAAAGACTGTTGATCAGTGGCTACGGCGTGGACCGGCTCGTCGGATAGCATCGGCTGCGTCGAGAAGGGCGCTCGCGCGGCGGCCGAGCGGGAGGAACAGGTATCTTGTCCGAACAACGCGTGTTCCAGATCCAGCTGGAGGGGTTGATCCAGCTCCTCGCGCAGAACCTGTACGCGGATCCGGACGTCTTTCTGCGCGAGATGATCCAGAACGCGCACGACTCGATCACCCGCCGGGCCGAGCTGGCGAACGAGCGCGCGGAGCCCGTCCCGCCGGCGCCGCGGATCTCGGTCGAGGTGGACCGGGACGCCCAGCAGATCCGGATCGCGGACAACGGCTGCGGACTGACCGACGCCGAGATCGACGCGTACCTCTCGACGATCGGGCGCTCCGGGACGAACGAGCTGCGCGAGCGGATCGTGGCGGCGGATCGGGGCCGGACCGTCGAGCTGATCGGGCAGTTCGGCATCGGCCTGCTGAGCGCGTTCATCGTCGCCGACCGGGTGAGCGTGGAGACGAAGGCGGCCGGGCACGAGGCGCTGCACTGGGAGAGCCTCGGCGGCCGGAACTACTCGGTGCGGCCCGGGCAGCGCGAGTTCGTCGGCACGACTGTTGTTCTGCACGTCAGCCCGCAGCACACGCGCTACCTCGAGACAGTGCGGATCAAGCAGATCATCCGCACCTACGCGGACTTCATCGGCGTGCCCGTCTACGTGAACGACGACGCTCAGCCCGCGAACTCGGTCACCGCGCCGTGGCATCGGGCGTTTGCCGACGAACGCGAGCGGTTCACTGCACACCGGGATTTCTGGGACCGGCGTTTCACCGAGGAGGACTCGCTGCACGTCCTGGCCGTGGACGAGCCCTTCCACTGGCCCGATGCCGGTTCCCCAGGCGGCGAGCGGACCGGCCGAATACGCGGTGTGCTGGCCGTCACCGACCGCCACACCCCGGACGTGAACGCGCGCGGCACCGTGGACGTGTATGTCGACCGGATGTTCATCGGCGCGGCGAATCGGGACGTGCTGCCGCCCTGGGCGAAGTTCATGCAGGGCGTGCTGGAGTGCAACGAGCTGACGCCGAACGCCGCGCGGGACAATGTGCGGCACAACGCGGCTTTGGCGGCAGTCCAGCGCACGCTCGGGGACCTCGTTGTCAGGGAACTGACGCGGCTGTCCACGGCCAGCCGACGCGGTTTCACCGAGATCATGCGCTGGCACTCGTACCACATCCTCGCGATGTCGGTGCAGCCCGAGCACGGGCGCTTCTTCCGGGCCGTCGCGGATCTCGCGCTTCTGGCCACGGATCAGGGCCCGATGACGGTCGCCGACTACCTCGCGAGTGCCGAGCGGCGGCCCGACGGCGCGACCGTCGTGCACTACATCACCGAGGAGGAGTCGGCGAAGCAGTACATGCTGTTGGGCGCGGCGCGCGGGGTGCGCGTGTTCGACTGCACGGAGGCGTTCGCCGAACGGTTCCTGAAGAAGTACGCGGAGACGTGGCCGGAGCGGGTACGGCTCAACCGCCTCGATCAGGCCGGTGCCGAGGCGCTGTTCGAACCCTTAGACAGGAGCGAGGCGCAGCGATATGCCCCGCTCGAGCAGGCGTACGCGACACTGTTCGAGGACCGCGGGGTGACGGCGCGGGCCAGCAGGTTCGAGCCGGCCGCGCTACCGGCCGTGCTCACCGAGACGCGGGAGAGCCGGCGTCGGCGGGAGATGGACGTGCTGGCGGGCGACGTCGCGATGCCGGCGGCGATCCGGGACATCGTGCAGGACTTCCTGGCCGAGGCCGACGATCCGCTGACGCTGCACCTGAACGCGGCCAATCCGATCATCGGCAAGCTCGCGGCACGGCCGAGCCTGGACGACGAAGTCGGCCGCAACGCGCTGCAGTCGCTCTACAACAATGCCCTGATGCTGCTGGCGCGCACGCTGCCCGCGGACGCCGTACAGACGATGTTCACGCAGTTCAACCAGGTGATCGACCTGATGCTGAGCCTGGCCGAGCAGGTCGCGCGGGGGTCCGGGCCCGCGGACGCGGACCCGGACCTTGACGTCGGCATGGACGTGGACCCGACGCCGATCGACGCCGCCCCCGAACCGCCGCCCGCGTACCTGTCCTGCTCGGTCACCCTGCCCGAGGGCGAGCCGCGGTCCGAGGAGATCTTCGCCGCGGTCCGCTCGGTGCTGGAGGCCGGGCCGTACTACTGGCAGGTGCGCCGCGCCGACTCGCCGCCCGCGGACTCGGACCTGCCGCTGGACCTCGACGAGCCGCCGGTCCCGGCCGTGCTGAACGTGGCCGTGTTCGCGGGCCCGCTGCTGAATCAGGGATTGATCAACGAGATCTCCATCGGCCAGATCCTCGGCCTGCCGCAGCTGATCCTGTGCGACGAAGGGCATCCCGAGCTGCCGTCGAGCTTCGCGGACGTGCCGCGGCGTACGGTACGCGGACTCGGCGCCGTGCTGCGCGGGGAAGTGCTGATCGCGCTCGCCCGGCACCCCGAGGTGGGCCGGGACCGCGAGCATGAGCGGTATCTGAGCCCGTCGGTCCTCGCGTGGTGCGCGGACCTCGACGAGTCCGTCGGCTCGGCGATCAGCACGCGCTACCCTACGTGGCCGGAGTTCCTCAAGGCGGATTCGGCCGAGGTCGCGCGCGGGGTCGGGATCGACGTCTCGCTGGTGGAGGCCGCGAAGTCGGGATTGCGCCTGCTGGCCGAGGAGGACTGACCGTGCCGCGGGATTCCGCGCGTCGCGCGATCGAGCTGCTCGTCGACGAGTCCTGGGAGCTGAACACGGCGGACCGCTCGCTCCAGGCGCTGGCGACCGCCGAGCGCGCGGTCTTGGCGGCACGACGGTTCGGTGACGCCGGCCTGCTCGTCAGGGCACTGACCACGCAGGCGTCCGCGCAGCGGCTGCTCGGCGAGAACTCCGCGGCGATGGTCAGCTACGTCGAGGTGTTCAGGCTCGCCGAGGATCCGAAGAACGAGCAGCCGCTCGCGCATCCGGCGGCGGTGCGCGCGATCGGGTCGGCGCACATGAGCTTCGTACTCGTAGTCCGGCTGCGTGGCGCGTCGACCAAGGAGCAACTGCTGGCGTTGATCGCGGAGGCGGACGACTGGTTCGTCCAGACCGGCCATCCGCACTGGCGCGCCGGGCTGCTGCTGCAACGCGCCGAGGTGCATCTCGACCACGGCGAAGCCGAGCCGGCACTGGAACACGCACGAGCCGCGTACGAGACGTACAACCCGTCAGCCCCCGGATACACCATGGCCTACCACCACAACTGCCTGGGACGCGCGCTGCTCGCGGCCGATCGGGGCGACGAAGCGGCGGAACACTTCCAGACCGTGATCGAGGCACCGACAAGCGCTCCGTATGATCGCATGTTGAGCAATTTCTATCTCAGCGACTACCACGAACGGGCGAACCGCGCAGAGCTCGCGCTGCGCTACATGGATGACGCGGTTCGGCTGTCCGAGTACTGCGAAGGCCGCTACGCCCAGGCCATGGCGCTCGCCCGCCGAGGCAAGCTGCTCCGTGCCCGCAATCGTTTCCCGGACGCGCTCGCCGACCTGGACCGGGCCGTGGCCTACGCTCCGTCGTATATGTGGGCAGTCGCGCAGCGCGGCATCGCCCACCGTCTCGCGGAGAACTACGACCGGGCGGTTGCCGACTACGACGCCGCCATCAAGCTCAACCCGACCGTCGCGTGGGTACACGCCGAGCGCGGTGCGGCGCTGCTCGCCCTAGGCCGGCACGCTGACGCGCTCACCGACTTCGACCGCGCGCTCGAGTTGGACCCGAGCGACACGTGGGCCGCGGAGCACCGGCAGCTGACAGGCGACGCGCTCGACTCATTGCGCGCAGGCGACTCCTAGCTCGAATCCGCGCCCGACTCGACGTACTCGAACACTGAGCCGTCAGGGTGCCGCGCGATCAGCCTTCTGCCGTTCGGGGCGGCGGACGGACCGTCGATGACATCGCCGCCGTGGGTCGACAGCGTGGCGAGGACGGGTTCGAGCGAGCGGACGCGGAGGGTGGCGACGCGATCCCGGTACGCCGCGGTGTCGCCGCTCAGCAGCAAGAACGGACCGACGCGGGCGAGGCGGACGTCGCGGAAGTCGAAGAGTTGCGGCTCTGCGCCTTCGGCGAGGGCGCGGTAGACGGGGAGCGCGGCGTCGAGGTCGTCGACGAGCACGCGGGCGAGGACGCCGAGGATGTTCGAGGTGGTCATGATGGGCGGAGCCGCCTTCGGAGCGGGGAAATTCCCCCGGAAAAAGCAAACAACCCCGGGAGCCGGTGCTCGCACGGGGTCGCTGCCGCGGGGAGATACAGCAGGGGAAAGCCGGATCGGGCGATCAGACCGCCGAAGCGTCGACGGGGTCGAACTCGCCGTTGTTCACGCCGTCGAGGAACGCGGCCCACTCGGCGTGGGTGAAGGACAGGACGGCGCCGCCGCCGTCGTCCTTCGTGTCCCGTACCCGGAAGCCGTCCGCGGTCTCCATCACTTCGACGCAGTTGGTCCCGCCGTTTGAGGCGGCGGCCTTGTGCCACTCGTTGATGCGCATCAATCCAACTCTCTGATTCGGCGCTCGATCATCTTGCTGCTTTCCTGCTCCGACAGGGCGGCCGCCTCGAGGCGTTCGATCTCGCGGCGGGCCTGGCGCAGCTCAATGGGATCCTCGGTGAACGGGGTGCCCCACTGGGTCTCGGAGAACACGACGGCGGGAGCGGAGCCGCCCGACTCGAACAGGTCGATCGGGTAGATCGGGATCGGGTGGGCGAACGGGATCACCCGGACGCTCACGTTCGGCCGCTCGGCCATCGTGCACAGGTGGGTGAGCTGGCCGCGCATCACCTCGGCGCCGCCGAACTGCCAGTGCAGCACGGACTCGGCCATCAGGGCGGTCAGCTCGATCGGTTCCGGCTCCTCGAGGCGGCGCTGGCGACGCAGCCTGACCTCGTAGTCGGCGTCGTTGCGGTCCGGGTCGCGCACCGGGCCGATGCCGAGGATCGCCTTGACGTAGTCGCTGGTCTGCAGCAGCCCGGGGACGAACATCGTCTGCACCGACCAGGCGCGCGCGGCGTCGGCCTCGTAGCCGAGGAACTCCAGGAAGGTGGGGCTCAGCCAGCGCTCGTAGCGCCGCCACCAGGCGTCCGCGATGCTGTCCCTCGCCATCTCGCACAGCCGGTCCGCGTCCGCGTCGGCCAGCTCGTAGAGCGCGGCCAGCCGCCGCACGTCGAGCGGGTTCAGCTTGCTCACCCCGTTCTCGCCGCGGGAGATCTTGGCGATGCTCCAGCCGGTGTGCTCGGCCACGTCGCGCACCGAGTAGCCGCGCTCCTTGCGCAGCCGGGAGAGTTCTTCGGCGAGGGCCTTCTGCGTCCAACTGGCCGTGAACGGCACCGCGCATCACTCCCTTCCCGTCCGGCTCCCGGAAAGTCTGCCTGCCCGATCGCGCGCCGAGGTGTGTGATCAAGCAAAGCTCGGGTAAATTAACGGAACGTCACTTGTAACGTTCCATGTAACTAAGCATGCTGGATCCGCTACCCTCCGTGAGGATGTGTATCGGATCTGACGCCACGTTAGCACCTCACCGGATGCATCACGAAACCCATGCATAGGTATACGCATCAAGGGCTGATAGCAGTGAACGAGAGACTCACCTCAGTGCAACTCGTCGCGGAAGTGCGCCGCGAGATCTTCGCCGCGCGCTCCCGCGAGCTGCCCTGGGAATACCGCGTCGAGTGGGCGCGCCGGGGCGAGACGCCCTATCCCGCCTATTCGACCGGTCGCGCCGAGACGGAGTCGAACGCACTCCGAACAGCGCAGATGCTGTTGCGCAACGCGACCGAGTCGGCCGACCCGCGTGCCGTCGCCGCCTGGATCAAGGGGCCGGGCGACGACGATTACCGGCGCGTATCCCCCTAGTGCCCCACCCGGTCGACAGACCACGGGGTCGCCGACACGGGTTCGTCAGGGGCGGGGCCGATAATCGAGGCGTGCCGACCACGCCACCGACCCTGAGCCGGAGAGCGCTCAACCGGGCGACCCTCTCCCGCCAACTGCTGCTCGAGCGCGGCTCCTGCCGCCCGTACGACGCGATCCACGCGCTCGCCGGGATGCAGGCGCAGGCTCCGCTGGCCCCACACGTAGGCCTGTGGACACGCCTCGCCCACTACTCCCCCGCGGCGCTCGACGAGCTCTACGACGCGCGCCGCGTCGTGCGCTCGAATCTGATGCGCGCCACGGTCCATCTCGTCACCACCGATGACGCTCTGGCCTGGCAGGGCCTCACCGGCCCGATCAGCGCGCGGACCGTGCAGTCCGCATTCGGCAGACGCCTGACCGGCATCGACCTCGATGCTCTGACGTCGACGGCCCTCGATCTGCTCGTCGCAGCGGAACTGAGCACGGCCGAGCTCGGTCAGCAGCTCGCTCAGCGGTTTCCCGGCTACGACGCGGACGCCCTGGCGTACGGCGCACGCGGGCGGCTCGCGCTGATTCACGTGCCGCCGCGCGGAAAGTGGAACGCGAGCGCGCCCACACGGCAGACGACGTTCGCCGCGTTCCTCGGGCGCGAACCGGAGGCCGCGCCGTCGCCCGACGGGATTCTCCTGCGCTACCTCGCGGCCTTCGGGCCCGCGTCCGTCCAGGACGCCCAGGCATGGTCGGGCCTGACGCGCCTGTCGGAGGTCGCGGACCGTCTCTCGCCGAAGCTGACCACGTTCCGCGACCCGGACGGCCGGCTGCTCTACGATCTGCGGGACGCGCCGCGGCCCTCCGAGTTCGTGTCCGCGCCGGTGCGCTTCCTACCCGAATACGACAACGTGTTCTTCGGATATGCGGACCGCACCCGCTTCATTCCGGACCTGCGCAAGCCGCCGATCCCGCCGGGCAACGGCGCACGCACCGGGACGCTGTTCGTGGACGGAGAATGGCGCGGGACCTGGAAGATCGCCCTGCCGCGCAAGACGAAGTCGAGCGCGGGCTCCGGCGGCTCGGGCAAGCCCGGCGGCTCCGGCAGCTCCGGCAGCCCCGGCAGCTCCGGCAGCTCCGGCAGCTCCGAACGCACGGTCCTGGCGATCTCGCTGTTCCATAAGGTCAACGCCGCCGAGCGCGAGGCGATCGAGCGTGAGGGCTCTGATCTGGCGCGCTTCATCGCCGGGGAGGGCCTGGAGGCGTCGGTCGAGATCAGCTTGGGCAGCTGAGTCGTCAGGCGACTGAGGCCTGCTGGGGTGTGGAGACGCGGCGGCCGTCCTGCCAGACCTCGCGCACGAGCTTCGGCAGCTCGGACAGCTGACCGAGCGGATCTCCGTCCACGACGACGACGTCCGCCCGATAGCCCGGCGCGAGCTTGCCGAGCGCGTCGCCGTAGCCGAGCAGTTCGGCCGCGGACGAGGTGGTCGCCGCGAGAACCTGGCTCGGGGTCATGCCGGTGGCCTCCATAAGCGGCAGCTCCTCGAGGTTCGTGCCGTGCGCGCCCACGCCCGAGTCGGTGCCCATCGCGATCCGCACGCCGGCGTCTACGGCGCGGCGCATCGATTCCACGTGCGCCGCGGCCACCTCGTTGACCTTGCGCACGATGAACTCCGGCATGTCAGTCCCGGCCTCGATCTGCCGCAGCACCGCCACCGGCGCGATGAGCGTCGGCACGAGCCACGCGTCCTTCGCCAGCATCAGTTCGATGGCTTCGTCGTCGAGGTAGATGCCGTGCTCGATCGACCGCACTCCGGCACGCAGCGCGTTCTTGATGCCCTCGGTGCCCTGCGCGTGCGCCATCACGTACCGGCCCTGCATCGCCGCCTCGGTGACGATGACCCGCAGCTCTTCCTCGGTGAACTGGCTGTGCCGCGGGTCGTCGGCCGGCGAGAGCACGCCGCCGGTCGCGCAGACCTTCAGCACCTCGGCGCCCGCGCGTAGCAACTGCCGGGAGATCTTGCGCACCTCGTCGTTGCCGTCCGCGATGGTCGCCGGACGGCCCGGGTGCTCGACGAACAGCGGCAGGCAGTGGCTCGACGGCATCCAGCCGTCGCCGTGGCCGCCGGTCTGCGAGATCGCCGCGACCGAGATCTGCAGGCGCGGTCCCGGGATCAGCCCGTCCTGCACGGCGCGCTTGATGCCCAGGTCGGCGCCGCCCGCGTCCCGGGCCGTGGTGATGCCGAGTTCGAGGGTGCGCCGGAGGTTCTGCGCGGCCTCATAGAACTGATACGAGAAGGGCTTCTGGACGCGATCCGTGATGCTCCCGACGGGGCCGGAGAACGCGACGTGCACGTGGCAGTCGAACAGGCCGGGCAGCAGCACGGTCCCGGTGCAGTCGACCGACTCGTCGCCGTCCAGGCCGATGCCGACGTCGAGGATACGGTCGCCCTCGACCAGCACGTCGGCCCTCGCGGGCGGCGCGCCGGTTCCGTCGAAGACCATTCCACCGGCGAACACGGTGCGGGTCACGCGGTCACCACCTCGTACCAGTTGCCTTCGTCGGCCTCGCTGCCTTCGCCCGGTGCCGGGTTCATGTCGTACCGTACGCCACCGGATCCCAGCGCGACCAGCGCCACGGACGACGTCATCCACGCCTGGCCCTCGCCCCAGTCGTGCTTGCCGATCAGGGCTCGAACGTCGCCGGTGTCCAGGCCGTCGCCGTCCGCGAGCCGCATCCACGCGCCCCACGCCTGCTGCGTGGAGCGGCCGTGGCCGGGCTCGGGTTCTGGTCGCGGCGCGGACTGCAACAGAGGCCTGAAATGCTTGATCCGCGCCTCGATCAGCGTGACGGCGCGGTCCGGCGCTGTCGGCAACTGGTCGTCCTCGACCTCGAGCCCGCGGTTCGAGACGAGGTGGGTGCCGGGGGCGAGCTTGCGGTCCGCAAGGGTGCTGCCGTCCCACGTCAGCATGCTCATACCGGTCACGTCGCCGACGAGCAGGTGGAACGGGTCGTAGCGGGTCAGGTCCAGGTCGCTGATGAACTCGCCGGACGCCGCGATGAGCGGGAGCTGTCCGCGGGTGAGCCGCCGGTCCGGGCTCGCGAACGTGCCGAACCCGTTCAGCAGGCACGCGACGCGCGGCCCCGCGGCGTCGTCACCCGGCCGCACCGCGAGCCACGTGCCGCCCTCGCGCAGGTCCATGCCCCCGACCAGCCGCGGACGGTCCGGCCAGTACCGACCGGGGAGCTTCCAGGTGCGTTCGACGAGCTCATCGCGGGCGAAGAGCAGCAGCACGGGAACGCGGCCGCCGGGATCCACGCTGATCAATGCGGTACACACGCGAGCCTCGCCCTTCCGTCGGTCCTAAGCCCTACCTTAGGCCCATGTCATCCGCCAAGGGCTCGATCCGGATCATGACCGGGGCGGCGACGATACGGCACTTCATGTCCGAAGCCATCGTCGAGTTCCGCTTCCGCAACCCGCAGGTGAGCCTCGAGTTCCGGACCGCGCCGTCAAGCGGAGACTGCCTCGCCGCACTACTCGAGGACGACGCGGACCTGGCCTGGGTCACGATGTCGGACCCGGTGGACGGCATCGAGCAGCGGCCGGTCATGCTACTGCCGTGGGCGCTCGCGATGCGCGCCGGCGAGATCTATTCGGACCGCGCGTGGGTCGAGGTGCCGGAGCTGTCCGGCCTGCGGCTGATCAGGCTGCCCGAGGATTCGAGCTCCGGCGCTCGGCTCGCGGAGTCCCTGACGAATGTCACCCTCGCCGAAGACTCGGGCGCGGCCGACTGGGACACGGCACTTCTGCTCGCGGAACTCGGCCTCGGCCACACGATCGTCCCCCGGCTCCCCGACCAGCCACACACCGCCGACGGCGCCGTCCGCCTCGTGCCCCTGCGAGGCCTGCCGCCGCTCCCCGTCGGCTGGGCCGCCCCCTCCTGGGACGCGCTCCCGCCCGCCGCCCGCTCGTTCGCCGACACCGTGAGCCGCAACTGCCGGGTGCGGATGGCGTGAGGAGCCGTCACCAAGTCACCAATGCGCTTCGAAGCCGCCGTAGAACAGGCCGATGCCGGTCATGACGCAGAGGCCTGCGATGATCCAGAACCGGATGGTGATGTTGACCTCCGGCCAGTCCATCAGCTCGAAGGTGTGGTGGATCGGGGCCATCTTGAACACGCGCTTGCCCTTGCGCAGCTTGAATGAGCCCACCTGGATCACGACGGAGAAAAGCTCCATCAGGAACAGGCCGCCGATGATGGCGGCGAGCGCCTCGGTGCGGGTGCAGATGGACAGACCGGCGAAGGCACCGCCGAGGGCGAGGGAACCCGTGTCGCCCATGATGATCTTCGCGGGTGCGGCGTTGTACCAGAGGAAGCCGAAGCACGCGCCCATCACGGACGCGGCGACGATCGCGAGGTCGAGCGGGTCGCGGACCTGATAGCAGCCGGCGGCCGCGGACGTGCCGCAGGTCTGGCCGTACTGCCAGACGCCGATCACGACATACGCGGCGAAGGCCATCGCGGAGGCCCCGCTGGCCAGGCCGTCCTGGCCGTCGGTGAGGTTGACCGCGTTGGACCATCCGGCCGTGAGCAGGTAGCTCCAGAGCACGAACACGATCGGGCCGAGGCTGAGCCAGCTGATGTCGTGCAGGAACGAGATGTGATCACTCGCCGGCGCCAGGCCCATGGCGTTGCGGAAATGCAGGGCCAGCAGCGCGAACACGATCGTCACGGTCCACTGGCCGATGAGCTTCGCCTTGGCGCGCAGCCCGAGCGACCGGCGATTGCGGATCTTGATGTAGTCGTCGACGAAGCCGACCGCCCCCATGCCCGCCATCAGCAGCAGCACCAGCAGCGCGGAGGGCGTCGGCGCCTTCAGGGTCACCAGCTTCGCCAGGAAGTACGCGACGATCGTGGACAGCACGATCACCATGCCGCCCATCGTGGGCGTGCCGCGCTTGACCAGGTGGCTCTTCGGTCCGTCCTCGCGGATCTCCTGCCCGTAGCCGCGCCGCGTGAAGAAGCGGATCGCGATCGGCGTGCCGACCAGGGAAAGGATCAGGGCGAAGATGGCGGCGAATAAGACCGCTCGCATCATGGTGTGGGTCCTCCTGCGGCTCGGCGGGTCTGCGTCATCGTACGGACGGCCGCGCGACTGTGCCTGGACAACTTGTAGGAACAACTTGTAGCTTGTGCCTACAAGTAGGCAGGGGTGAGGATGACGACGCGGTATCAGGATGTGGCGCTGCGGCTGCGCCGGGCGATCAGCGACGGCACGTATCCGCCGGGGTCGCGGCTCCCGTCAGAGCACGAACTCGCGCAGCAGTTCGGCGTCGCGCGGAGCACGATCCGGCACGCGCTGGCCGTGCTCGGCGAGGACGGGGTCGTGGCCTCGCACCAGGGAGCGCGGCGGACGGTGCTGGCCGAGCCGCGGTTGCAGAACTTCGGCGAACTGCGGTCGTTCTCCCGCTGGGCACGCTCGATCGGCGCGGAGCCGAGCGGACGGGTCGACCTGATGGAACGGCGTGCGGCGACGGAGATCCAGGCGCAGGAGTTGGGCCTGGCGCCGGGCGATCCGGTGGTCTACGTCGTGCGGGTGCGGCTGCTCGACGGCACGCCGGTGATGATCGAGCGCACAGCGTACGTGGAGCGGGCGGGGTTGCCGCTTTCGTTCGTCGACCTCGAGCGCGAGTCCATCAGCGAGCGGCTGGAGGAGCGCGGCATCGTCTTCGCGCAGGCCGAGCACACGATCGACGCCGTCAACGCCACGCCGGACGACGCGCGCCTGCTGAGTATCGAGCCGGGGATCGCACTGCTGCGCGAGCGGCGGCGGGCCACCGATCCGCGCGGGCTGGCCCTCGAGTGGTCCGAGGACCGCTACGTCGGCGACGCGGTCGCGTTCACCATCCGCAATTCCATCGCCCTCTCGCCGCTCGTGCGTGACCGGGCCGTACCGATGATGAAGACAGGGAGCTGACGACGGGTGCGGGAGCTCATACTCGGGGACGGTGAGCGCTATCCGGCCGTCTGGCTGCGCGACAACTGCCCGTGCGGCGACTGCGCGTTGCCCGGAAGCGGCCAGAAGCTGTTCGGCATCACGGATATTCCACTGCCGGATGAGGTGCGGATCGAGCGCTTTGATCAGACCCCTGACGGCTGCGTCGAGGTCGTCTTCGCGCCGGACGGGCACAAGTCGCGCTTCGACGCGGCCTGGCTTGCGGAGCACCGGCCCGGCCGTTCGCCGCCGTATTCCGATCGCGCCGAGGACGCGAAGATTCTGTGGCAGGCCGCTGACTTCGCCGACGGGCTTCCATCCGCGACGAGGGACGCGTTCGCCCAAGATCCGGCCACACGTGCCGACTGCCTGGAATCCCTCCTGGTCAAGGGGTTCTTCCTGCTACACGGTGTTGCCGTCGAGGACCGCGCGGTGCTTTCGGTCGCGCAGGCCTTCGGCTTCGTGCGCAGGACGAACTACGGCGAACTGTTCGAGGTGCGGGTCGAAGAGAATCCGGCGAACCTCGCGTTCAGTTCGCTGCCGATCACACCGCACACGGACAACCCGTACCGCGACCCGGTGCCGACGATCCAGCTTCTGCACTGCCTGACGAACGCGGCCGAGGGTGGCGACTCAGGGCTCGTGGACGGCTTCCACGCGGCAGCCACGCTGCGTCGCGAGCAGCCGGACGCCTTTGACCTGATCACCCGCACGCCGGTCGCCTTCCGCTACCTAGACGCCGAGGCCGAGCTCACCGCGACAGACTCGCTGATCGGCCTGGACGCCCTCGGACGGATTACGCAGATCCGGTTCAACAACCGCTCGATGCGCCCGGTAGCGCTGCCGCCGGACGAGATCGTGCCCTTCTACGCGGCGTACCGTGCGTTCGCCGAATTGCTCTACCGCGACGAGGCGCGCCTCGACTTCCGGCTGGAGCCCGGCGACTGCGTCGTATTCGACAACACCCGTACCCTGCACGCACGCACCGGGTTCACCGCGAGCGGCCGTCGCCACCTGCAGGGCTGCTACGCCGACCTCGACTCCGCCGCCAGCGCGCTCGCCGTTCTGCGCCGTACGTACCCCGGGGACCTGTGATGACTAATCAAGATATTGTCTATGTTGTCGATGAGCTGGCCACGCTCTTCGCGGAGCAGGGCGGCAACGAGTACCTCGGCGAGGCGGTGACACAGGCTGAGCACATGCTGCGGGCGGCGGCGTGCGCGGAGGCGGCCGGCGCTCCTGACGCACTGATCGCGGCCGCTCTGCTGCACGACGTCGGCCACTTCACCCGGCAGAGCAGCAGTGGCGAGATCAGCGGCCACGAGCTTATGTCGGCGAGCACCGACAACCGGCACAGCCATACGGGCGCGGACTGGCTGGCGGCCTGGTTTCCCGAGGCGGTGGCGGAGCCGGTTCGGCTGCACGTCGCGGCGAAGCGCTACCTGTGCGCCGTCGAGCCGGGCTACTACGACAAGCTCTCCGAGGCGTCCGTCCACACGCTCGGCGTGCAGGGCGGGCCGATGAGCCGCGAGGAGGTCGCCGAGTTCGAGCGCGGCGGATACGCGGCCGACGCGGTGACGCTGCGGCGCTGGGACGAGGCGGCCAAGGACCCTGACGCAGACGTGCCAGGGTTCGAACACTACCGGGTGCTGCTCGAACGGCTGGCCGAGTCCGACTGAAGAGCGGCGAGCACGTTCGCCTCGAACTCGTCAGGGCTGATCGGGACGCCGTCCTCGGTGAGTACCTCCACCGCCTTGCCGTCCAGGAACGCGGCCGGAGTTCCCGCGGGTCCGGGCAGACCGGCCGCCTCCCACGCCGCATGCAGGGACGCGAGCGCCGCCGGTCCCGCCTCCAGCGCCCAGAGGCGGAAGCGGTCCTCGTTGATCGTCTTGCTCACGGCCAGGAAGTCGATGCCCGAGGTCTGTGCGACGACTCCGCGGATCACGTCGAGGTCCGCCAGGCCCTCGCTACCGTACGTGCGCCGGTAGCTGAAGAGCGCCGCACGCAGCGCCATGAACTGATCCACGCCCTGCTCAGCCGCCGCGGCCAGCGCCGCCAGTGAGTTCGTCGAGCCGCCTCGCACGTTGCCGCGGTCGAGGAAGTTGGCCACGTGGTAGCCGATCCGGTACGTGCCACGGTCGGCCAAGCCCGTGATCGTGCCGCCCAGCTCGTGCTCGACCGTCGCGCAGTACGAGCAGCGCATGTCCTCGTATACGTCGAGGACATGCGGTACGTCATCGGCGCCGTACGCGAACGGAGACGCGGGCGCGGTTGCGGTCCCGGTCGCGGTTGCTGTCGCGGTTGCCGGGGCAGCCTGCTCGGTCGCGGGAAAATCACTGCCGGTCGTCACGGCGATCACATTAGTCTGGCGGCATGTTCCCCGCAGACTTCGAGGGAGGCCACGCGACTCCCCGCATCGTGTCCGAACTGGGCGCCGGACGCGCGGCGCACGCCGTCTGGTGCAACGAGATCGGCGGCGTCGTGTTCCAACTCGGCGAGGGCGAGGGCGAGACGCGCGAGTTCCTCAAGTGGACGCCGCACGGCAACGGCGTGGACTTGAGTCGGGAGATCAAGCGGCTGCGATGGGCGGTCGAGTACATCGTCGTACCGCGCGTGATCAAGCAGGGCGCGGACGACGAAGGATCCTGGTTCGTCACCGCCGGGCTGGCGGGTACGTCGGCCGTCGACGAGCGCTGGAGGCGGGAGCCGGCAAAGGCCGTACGCGCGATCGGCGTCGGCCTGCGGGCGCTGCACGACACGCTGCCCGTCGCCGAATGCCCCTTCGAGTGGTCGGCCGAGGACCGCGTCGCGCGCACGAAGGAGCACGCGGCGGCCGGGACGCTGGACCCGAGCAAGTGGGACGAAAGCCACCGGCACCTCACCGTCGAGCGCGGCCTCGACCTGCTCGCCGACATCCCGCCCGTGGACAAGCTCGTCGTCTGCCACGGCGACGCCTGCTCCCCCAACACGCTGCTGGACGACAACGGCGACTGGTGCGCGCACGTCGACCTCGACACCCTCGGCGTCGCCGACCGCTGGGCCGACCTCGCCGTCGCCACGCTGGCCACCGAGTGGAACTACGGCCCCGGCTGGACCGAACCGCTGCTCGCCGCGTACGGCATCGAACCCGACTGGGAGCGGATCGCCTACTACCGGCTCCTGTGGGATTTGTGTTACTAGGGCGGCCCCTAGGATATGGGCCATGCGCATCGACCGGCTCGACCATCTGGTGCTCACCGTCGCCGATATCGCGACGACCGTGGACTTCTACACCCGCGTCCTCGGCATGGACCAGGTGACGTTCGGAGCCGGCCGCAAGGCGCTCACCTTCGGCACCAGCAAGATCAATCTGCACCTGACGGGCCACGAGTTCGAACCCAAGTCCCATCGCCCGACGCCGGGCAGCGCCGACCTGTGCCTGATCACGACCGACCCGCTGGACCAGGTGGTCGACGAACTCGCCGCGCACGGCGTCCCCATCGAGGAGGGGCCGATCGAGCGCACCGGCGCCACCGGCCCGATCCGCAGCGTCTACCTGCGCGACCCCGACCTGAACCTGATCGAGATCAGCACCTGTCTTTGAGCCGCGATCCGTCAGCCGCATGCCTTCGAGCCGCAGGCGGCCGCGCCGCAAGCCCGACTCCCGACTCCCGACTCCCGACTCCGAGTGCCCGACATCCCACTCCCGACTCTCTACTCCCCACTCCCCACTCACCGAGAGGCAAGACCTTGAGTGAATCCACCCCCGCTGCCTCTGTCGCCGCCAAGGACGACGATCAGGCGCTGGCCGCGCGGCGGCTGCGGGACTTCAGCTTCGCGCAGGTGATCCTGCTCGTCCTGCAGACCGTGCTCGGCATGCGCGTGAACCTGTTCGTCCAGGTTCCCGCCGGCGACCAAGGCAAGGGACTGCTGTCCTCATTCGGCAACGCGATGAGCAAGGGCCCCGCCGAAATCGCCGCCCACTCGGGCTTCGGACTGCTCGTGTTCATCAACGCGTGCCTGCTCGTCGTCTTCTCCCTCACCGTGCGAGGCATCTCGATCAAGCTGGCCTCCGTCCTCGGCTGGCTGGCAATCGCCGGCGCAGCCGTGTCCGGCGCCTCGTTCGTCAACGCCACCGCTTCCTCGAGCTCCGCCAACGACGCGTCCTTCGCCATGGCACTGCTCACCATGGTCGCAGTGGCCTGCTACGCCTGGAACCTCTTCGCACTCTTCGGCGAGAAGGCCGCGGCTGGGACAGAAGCCGAGGCCGCCGAGACCGCGGCTGGCGCAGAAGCTGAGGGCGAGACCACGGCAGAGGCCGCGGAAGCCCAGACCGCCACCGAGGCTGAGACCGAGGCCGAGGTCACGCCCGAGCCCGAGGCCGCAGCTGAGACCGAGGCCGGGGCCGAGACTAAGGCCGAGGCTGAGACTGCTGAAGCTGAAGCTGAGACCAAGGCAGAGCCCGAGGCTGCAACTGAGGCTGAGCCCGACACCAAGGCCGAGCAGGCTTAGGGCTTGCGGGCCACAGTACGCTTCCGGGCCGCAGTACGCGTCCGGCCCTGCCTACGCCCCGGCGGCGACGAAGCTACACCGTCCACATCGGTTGGGATGCGCGTGATGCGGCCAGGAGGCGATCCATGTCGAACTCTGCGATGCTCCTGGGTACGACGCCTCGCTCTTCCCAGACGCACCAGAGCCTCAGGCCTAGGTCGTCTCCGGCGAGTGCCACCCACCACTTGAACTCGTAGCTCCAGATGCCTTCCGGTTCCGCGCCCCCGCCGCCTCCTCCACCGGCGAAGTGCGCCACGGTCGGCTGCCATTGCCCAGTGGCGTCGCGGTGTTCAGCTCCGAACTCGAAGTTGCCCGGCCGGAGCAGGTGCGGCATTCCGAACGCGAGGTTGGGCTGCTCGTCACCGGCGAACCAGGCCTTGACTAAGAGCTGGAACATGACCGCCTGCGGGAAGGCGCGAACGCCCACAACCGCAACGCCGACGTCACGGTGTCGGACCAGGACGCGATCCTGGTCCGACGCCGTGACCGGCATGGCTGCCAACCGCTCGGGATTGGCCTGGTTGTTCACGATCAGTAACATACACGCGAGCGTTCGAGCGCATTTACGACCGCAGCGCGGCGATCCCCTCGAGGGTTTCGGCCTGTGCCGGCGTCGCGGTGTAGCCCCCGGTCGCGCTGTTTTCGACGCTCCAGGCAACGTCGGTATATGTGCCGTTGCACCCTCCCCCGCAATCCGCCGACGCGAAGCCAGCCCCCTGTCACGCCGCGCGTAACGCCGCAGGCCCGAAGCGTAGCGGCCGCCCGAGGAGCGAAGCGACGTAGGGCAACGCGTGAGAAGGGACGGGCGGGCGGGATAAGTAATCGGGCCGTAGGCAGGGCCGAACACCAACCGCAGCCGGAGAACGCTACGGCAGCACCACGACCCGGCCCGTCGTCTCGCCGCGGCCTAGTGCGGTGAGTCCCTCGACGGCCTGCTTGACCGGGAGACGCTGGCTGATCAGGGGCTTGATCGCGCCCTCGTCGGCGAGCTGCACGAGGGCCTCGTGGGCGGCCCGGACGGAGGCGGGGTCCTTCTGCTTGTAGAGGCCCCAGTGCAGGCCGAGGATCGAGTAGTTCTTGATGAGCGCGTGGTTGAGGCCGGGGGACGGGACGGTGCCGCTGGCGAATCCGACGACGACGATGCGGCCCTCGAAGGCTACGCACTTGGCCGAGCCGGTGTAGGCGTCGCCGCCGACGGGGTCGAAGATGACGTCGGCGCCGCGACCCTGGGTGTACTGCTTGACCGCCGCGATGAAGTCCCCGGACTTGCGGTCGATCACGAGGTCGGCGCCGAGCTCGCGGGCGACCTCGGCCTTCGCCGCTCCGCCGACTACGCCGATCACCTTGGCGCCGGCCGCCTTCGCGAGTTGCACGGCCGCGCTGCCGACACCGCCGGCCGCCGCGTGTACGAGCACTGTCTCGCCTGCCTGCAGGTGGGCGCGGCGGTGCAGGGCGAACCATCCGGTCTGGTACGCGATGTGCAGCGCGGAGGCCTCGGCGTCGTCGAGGGATTCGGGTGCGGGGTACGCGTCGGCCGCGGCCATCAGCGTGTACTCGGCCAGGCCGCCCTGCGGCAGCAGCGGGTTGCCGACGACGCGGGTGCCCAGCAGCCCCTCCGCCACTCCCTCGCCGAGGCCGACGACCTCGCCGCACAGCTCCACGCCGGGGATGAACGGCGGTTCGAGCCGGATCTGGTACTGGCCGCGGCAGAGCAGCACGTCCGGGAAGTTCAGCGCCGTCGCCTTCACCCGGACCAGCGCCTGGCCCGGACCCGGCTCGGGCGTCGGCACGTCGGTCAGGCTGAGGGCCTGCTCCGGCTCGCCGAGGACGGTGGCCTGCCATGCGTACACGATGATCCCTTTCCTGGTGATGCCTCAGAACGAGTCCTGGTCGTATCTCAGAACGAGCCGTCGGCGACGTCCATCAGCGCGTTGTCGGTCCGCTCCAGCACCGCGCGACGCGCGCTCAGCTCGGGCAGGACGGTGCCGTTGAAGAACTTCGCCACCGCCAGCTTGCCGCGGTAGAAGTCCGTGTCGGCGGGGGCGGCGCCCGCGTCGAGGGCCTTGAGCGCGACGGCGGCCTGCCGGGTGAGCAGCCAGCCGATCAGCAGGTCGCCGACGCTCATCAGCAGCCGCGTCGTGTTCTGCCCGACCTTGTACACCTCCTCGGCCTGGTCCCGCGAGGCCTTGCTCCAGTCGAGCAGCGTCGCGACCATCGCGCGCACGTCGGCGAGGGCGGCGGCGAGCCTGGCACGCTCGGGCTCGAGGCGGTCCTCGCCCTCGATCTCGGTGAGGAAGGCCTCGACCTCGCCGCTCAGCGCCGTCCACGCGACCTGCCGGTCCCGCGCGATCTTGCGGAAGAAGAAGTCCTGGCCCTGGATGCCGGTCGTACCTTCATACAGGGTGTCGATCTTCGTGTCGCGGATGTACTGCTCGATCGGGTAATCCTGCAGGAAGCCGGAGCCGCCGAAGACCTGGAGGCTGGTGGCGAGCAGCGCGTACGAGCGCTCGGAGCCGAAGCCCTTCACCACTGGCAGCAGCAGGTCGTTGACGCTGTGCGCGAGTGCAGCCGCCTCGGCGTCGCCCGCGTCCTCGGCGAGCATCGCACGGTCCAGCCACCCGGCCGTGTAGATGTAGAGCGAGCGCAGGCCCTCGGCGTACGCCTTCTGCTGCATCAGCATCGCGCGCACGTCAGGGTGCTGATTGATCGTCACCCGCGGCGCGCTCTTGTCGGACGCGCGCGTCAGGTCGGGGCCCTGGACGCGGGTGCGGGCGTAGTCCAGCGCGTTGAGATAGCCGGTCGACAGGGCCGCGATCGCCTTGACGCCGACCTGCATGCGTGCCGACTCGATGACCCGGAACATCTGCGCGATGCCGTCGTGCACGCCGCCGAACAGCCAGCCGATCGCGGGCTTGTCCTGACCGAAGGTCAGCTCGCAGGTGGTGGAGACCTTCAGGCCCATCTTCTTCTCGACGTTCGTCGCGTAGACGCCGTTGCGCTCGCCGAGTTCGCCGGTGGCCGGGTCGAAGTGGTACTTCGGGACGACGAACAGCGACAGGCCCTTCGTGCCGGGGCCGGCGCCCTCCGGCCTGGCGAGCACGAAATGGATGATGTTGTCCTCGAGGTCGTGCTCGGCGGAGGTGATGAACCGCTTGACCCCCTCGATGTGCCAGCTGCCGTCCGGCTGCGGGATCGCCCGGGTCACGCCCGCGCCCACGTCGGAGCCGGCGTCCGGCTCGGTGAGCACCATGGTGGCCGACCAGCCGCGCTCGACCATCAGCTCGGCCTCGCGCTGCTGCTCGCGCGTGCCGAAGCGGTAGAGCAGTCCGGCGAACGCGGGGCCGCCGCCGTACATGAACACCGGCGCCTGCGCGCCCTGCACCATCTCGATCAGCGACCACCACAGCGCGCGCGGCGCCGGGCTGCCGCCGAGCTCGCTCGGCACTTCGAGGCGCCAGAACTCCGAGTCCATGTACGCGCGGTACGAGCGTTTGAAGCCCTCGGGCATGGCGACGGTCCTGGCCTCGCGGTCGTATACCGGCGGCGTGCGGTCCGAATCGGTGTAGGACTCGGCGATCGGCCCGACGGCCAGCTTCTCGACCTGCGCGAGGATGTCGCGGGCGCCCTCGACGTCGTGGTCGGCGAACGGTCCGCGGCCCAGCGCTTTCGCGGTGTCGAAGACCTCGAAGAGATTGAACTGGAGGTCGCGCAGATTGCTGCGGTAGTGGCTCATCGGATTCCCTTCGACAGGACGGACAGGTCAACGGCGAGCAGGTCGCTGAGCTGGCTGAGCGTCGAATGCACCGAGGTGTGGTGCACGACGGCCATACCGAGTTCCAGCGCGGGCTTGAGATTGCCGCGCAGATCGTCGACGAAAACGCATCGGCCCGGCGGCAGCCCGATGGCCCGGGCGCCGAGTTCGTAGATCTCGCGAGAGGGCTTGCGCACCTTGGCCTCGCCGGAGATGACGACGCCGGCGAACAGTTCGGCGAACTGCTCGCGCGGATATCCGCCGGAACCCCAGGAGTTCGAGACCAGGCCGGTGACGACGCCGGCGCGGCGGGCCATGCGCACGGCCTCGGTCATCCGGGGCTCGACGCGTACGTCGCGCATCAGCCGACCGATGAAGCCGGCCGCGGGCACATGCAGCAGTTCCGCGATGCCCTGCTCGAACTCGTCCTCCGTGACGGAGCCGGTCTCGAGCCCGGCGAGCAGGCCTCGCGCGGTGAGATCGGAGCGGAAGAGCTGCGCCACGGCGTCCTCGGCCAGTCCTTCGCGGGCACAGAAGGCCGCGAAGGACGTGAAGACGTCACTCGTCATGACCCCGCCCCAGTCGACCAGCAGGCCGGGGCGCCCGCGTTCCTCGTGCGACACTGGCAGACTCCCTCAGCTAAGCGCCCGCTTAGTATTTCCGGCCCGCGCGGGGCGCGTCAAGGGTGACGCGCGGGCGGCGTGGAAAAAATAGCACGGCCGTGCTTTAATGGCGAGCATGGGCAAGGGCGAGCAGACCAGACTGGCGGTGCTGGAGCAGGCCGCGGACGTGGCCGCCCGGCAGGGTCTGTCCACGCTGACCATCGGGGACCTCGCCGCCCGCACCCGGCTGTCGAAGAGCGGGCTGTTCGCGCACTTCCAGTCGAAGGAGGCGCTGCAGCTCGCGGTGCTCGCGTACGCGCGGGACAAGTTCACCGACGAGGTGCTGCGCCCGGCGACCCGGACCCCGCGCGGCGAGACCCGGGTGCGCGCCCTGTTCGAGCACTGGCTCGAGGTGAGTCAGCACTCGAACGCCGAGTGCCTGTTCGTCTCCGCCTCCGCGGAATTCGACGACCAGCCGGGACCCGTGCGCGACCAGCTGGTGCGCGACCACCGGGACTGCAACGACTCCATCATGCAGATGTTCAGGACCGGCATCTCCGAGGGTGATTTCCGCGAGGACGCGGACCCCGAGCAGTTCGGCTACGACCTGCACAGCATCATGCTCGGCTTCTTCCATTCGCATCGGCTGCTCGGCGACCCGCGCGCCCCGGAGCGGGCCAGGCGCTCCTTCGAGGCGCTGCTCGCGGCCGCCCGCCGGAACTGACCGCAGAGACTTGGAGCACACGGTGGTCTTGCCGAGGGAAAAAAGCACGATCGTTCGTGCGGATAGCCACGGTTCAGCGAACCCCGATGGGAACCGCGGTCCGGCGGACCCCGGCCGCGCGTCGCGCGGGGCGAGCGGCCGGGTCGGCCGGCTGCGTCCCGTGTTCGGCGTGTTGGAGCGCACGGCGCCGTGGCTCGGCGCTCGCGTCGCCTGGAAGCTGTGGGCCACGCCGACGCGGCCGAACCCGCAGGCCGTGGCCCGCTCGCGGGAGGGCGGGATGGGCGAGGTGCGGCGGATCCGCGTTCGACTGCCGGACTGGAGCGGACGTCGTCCGACGCGCGACGGCGCGCCGAAGCCCCCGCGGATCTCCGATATCGCGGTCGAACTCCTCGGCCCGCAGGACGGACCGGTCGTCTACCTGCTGCACGGCTGGGGCGGTTGGCGCGGGCAGTTCGCGCCGCTCGGCCGCGGGCTCGCGGACCGCGGATTCCGCGTCGTGCTGATCGACGCGCCGAACCACGGCGACTCCGGCTCCGGCGCGCTGGGCGGCAAGCAGAGCCTGCTGCCGGACTTCAGCCGGGTGCTCGCCGAGGTGATTCACCGGTTCGGACCCGCGTACGCGGTGGTCGGTCACTCGCTCGGCGCAGCGTGCTCGGCGACCGTGCTGCTCGACGGCGTGCCGGCGGAGAAGGCCGCGTTCATCGCGCCGCCGGTCGACCCCGTCGCGTTCACCAGGATGCTGGCCGGGATGCTGGGCTTCGGCGAGCGGATCAGGACCCGGATGGTCGGCATCGGCGAGCGGCGCACCGGGACCAGGCTCGCCGATTTCGTGCTGCCGACCGGGCTCGCCAACCGCCGCACCGACCTGCCGCCCGCGCTCGTCGTGCACGACACGGACGACCCGGTGGTGCCTGTCGTCAGCGGACGGATCCTCGCCGAGGCCTGGCCGGACGCGCGCATCGTCGAGACCACGCGGCTCGGGCACAACAAGATCCTGCGTGACGAGGATGTGGTCACACTGGTCACCGAGTTCATTGCGGGCACGACGGAAACACACGCCGCATCACTGTCAGTTCCCTGCCAGACAGCTTCTTGCCAGCCCTAGTCCCTGGTTCGGTGGCCGATCTCGCGGCAAGACTCGCGAATGGTTTCGACGGGGAGCCAGGGGATCGGGGATGTGCGTCTTGCGGGCACCGGACTATGCGCGGTATTGCGTGCTCGACCGCGCCTTTTTCGAGGATCCGGGTCATGCGCCGGATGCGCGGGACCGCTTTCCGCCGGCCGACGCGGAGCTGCCGATCGGCTGGCGGCGCCACGAGTCGGGCATCTGGGTGCAGTGCCTGCCCGCGGACAAGCTGCTTCCCGAGCAGGGCTGGAAGATTCACGTCTCGGCCGCGTACGGCGAGTACGACGAGACCGTGGGCATGGTCGCGGAGTACTGCTTCGCGAACGACGTGCACTTCAAGTTCCTGCGCGGCCCGGCGACGGCGGCGCAGCAGAACGCGAAGTACGCGTCTCGCGGATCAAGCGGCAAACTCCTGACGGTCTATCCGGTGGACGAGGCCGAACTCGCCGCGATCCTGGACGGTCTCGGCGAGATGCTGAAGGGCCGTCGCGGGCCGTACATCCTGAGCGATCTTCGTTGGCAGGAAGGGCCGCTGTACCTGCGTTACGGCTCGTTCGTGCGGCTGACCTGCCTGGACGAGAAGGAGAACCGCGTCGCGGCGCTGCGGTCGCCGGACGGCGCGCTCGCGCCGGACCGCCGCCGGCCCGGCTTCGAACTTCCGGCCTGGGTCACTCCACCGCCGTTCGTCGCGCGCCAGATCGAGGCCGCCGACCAGGACGATGACCCGGACGCGTTCCCCTTCGACGTCGAACGCAGCCTGCACTACTCGAACGGCGGCGGCGTATACCTGGCCACGGACCGCCGCGACGGACAGACCGTCATCCTGCGCGAGGCCCGGCCGTACGCCGGGGTCGATCCGGACGGACGTGACGCGGTCGACCGGCTGCGCGACGAGGAGCGTGTGCTCGCGAAGCTCGCCGGCTGCGATTTCGTGCCCGAGGTGTATGAGCACCTTGAGGTATGGGAGCACCACTTCCTCGTCGAGGAGTACGTCTCCGGCACACCGATGCATCGCTGGCTGTTCGGCGAGGGTGAGGACGAGGGCAACTATCCGCTCGCGCACGAGGATCCGACCGACGAGGAACTCGCCGCGCATGTCGAGCGCGCGTTGGGGCACGCTCGTGAGCTGGAGCGGATCGTCAGGACCCTGCATACACGCGGAGTCGTGTTCGGCGACGTCCATCCGTCGAACATCATCGTGCGGCCGGACGATCGGCTCTGCCTGGTCGACTTCGAGTTCTCCTACGACTTGAGCGAGAAGCCCGCGCACGCTGGTCGCGGCGGCGCAGCGGGCTACGTGCACGCAAAGGCGCGCGTCGGCACGGCGCCGGACATCTACGGCCTGGCCTGCGTCTGGCTGTTCCTGTTCCTGCCGTTGACCCAGCTCGCCGCGCTGAACGGCGGGAAGATACGGCAGTTGGCCGACGCGGCCGCCGCGCAGTTCCCGGCGCTGCCCTCGGATTACGCCGCGCACGTCGTCGACCTGTTCGAGGAGGCGCTGGGCGAACAGGTGCCCAAGGCCTTCCAGCCCGCGCTGCCGGGTCCCGGAGACTCGGACGGCTGGCGGCGGGTCACGGACGATCTCGCCGAGCTGATCCTCGAATCCGCGACACCGGACCGCGCGGACCGCCTCTACCCGGGCGATCCGCGGCAGTTCCAGACCGGCGGAATCGACCTGGCGCACGGCGCGGCCGGAGTTCTCTGGGCGCTGGCCGAGTGCGGGTACGACGTGCCCGACCAGCACGTGGAATGGCTGGAGAAAGCCGTCGCGCAAGCTCACGACCCGCAGCCGGGCCTCTGGTCCGGCCTGCACGGAACCGCGCTCGCGTTCGATCGGCTCGGCCACGACGCTCAGGCGCGCACGGTCTTCGCGGCGGCGCAGGAACGCGCGCTGGTCCAGGACGAGCGCGGCCAGACGACCGCCGGATACGCGGACGGGCTCGCCGGGATGGGCCTGACGCAGCTGCATTTCGGACGCGCGTGGGGCGAGGACTCGCTGATCGAGCAGGCCCGCACGACCGGTGAGCGCCTGGCGCTGGTGCTCGATCCGGCGCTGTGCGCGCGGCCCGGTCTGACTCCTCCGGCTCCCGTCAGCCGAGGCGGGCTGTTCAACGGCCCGGCCGGCATGGCCGTCTACTTCGTCGAGCTCTTCGAGCTGAGCGGCGAGCAGCGCTGGCTGGACCTGGCCGAGCTGGCGCTGGCCCGCGAGGCGACGCAGGCGCAGGTCAGGGACGGCGGACTTTATTATCGGCGCACAAGTCGCATCTCGTTGTACCTTGAGACTGGAAGCGCGGGCATCGGCTATGCGATGCGCGCGCTGGCCCGACACCGGCCGAGCGACGAGCTCGCACGCGATCTCGCGATGATCGACCGGGCCTCTGCGGCGCCGTTCGTGGTGCTGCCGGGGCTGCTGGACGGACGCGCCGGCCTGATCAGCGCGCTGGCCGACACGGGCGTTGACAATCGAATCCGGGTCACCCGACACATGGAACGCCTCGGCTGGCAGTTGCTCCCCTATCGCGGCCGCCTCGCCGTGCCGGGCCGCCAACTGCTGCGGCTGTCCATGGACCTCGGCACCGGCGCAGCGGGCGTACTGCTCGCCGTCACGGCCGCCAGCACAGAACGCGGCGCACTGCCGCTCCTCGACTCCCGGCGGCCACGGGGCCACGCCGGGTTACCCCACACCCGAAATGAGAAAGGAGGTGCTGCGCCTTGAAGACCATCCTCAAGCTGCAGACCCTGACGCCCACCGACGTGGAGAGCCCGGAAGCGGAGCCCACCACCACGGTGTTTAGCCAGCTCAGCGGTCTGGAGTGCTGAGCACCCGCCGTTCTCGGCCCTAATACGACGGGGCTCGGAAAGCTTCGGCTCCGGCCGTTCCCGCGAGGGATCGGACCGGAGCCGAAGTGCTTTCGTTTGTTCCTACCGCTGTGTTCCCACTGCGTTCCTACCGCGTTCCTACTGCGCGAAGCCGATCGCGAAGACGTGGAAGTCTCCGTTGCTCGGGCTCGGCAGGGTCACGCTCGCGACCGTCTTGCCCGCCGTGAGCGTGCCGTCGAAGGCGAACAGATACGTGTCGACCGTCTGGTTCGACGACCCGCCGTTGGCGTTGCGATACGTGGTCTGCGCGACCGTCTGGTCGCCGGTCGGGGGCTTCTCGCTGCCCGCGCCCAGCGTCCAGTCGCCGAAGTTGACCGGGATCTGCTGCGTGCTGCCGTCGGTGTAGTTCACCGTGAGCGTGCCGGTGGTGCCGGTGCTCGGGGCGTTGGTCGCGCTGCCCACCAGGCCGATCTTCGTCGCGGTGGTCGGCGCGAGCGGGATCGTCTGGCCGTTCGCCTCGATGTTGTCGAGTTGTCCGGCCTGGACGTTCGGCCACGGATACGTGACGCCGTCCGAGGTGATCGTCCCGCCGGGTGTCACGCCCTGGGCGGCGAGGGCGTTGGCCGAGTAGCTGTAGCCGTCGCCGTCGTAGTCGGCCGCGCTGGAACCGCCGTCGGTCGAGATGCCGATGTTGGTGTAGTACGGCCAGAGCTCGCCCGGCGTGGCGACGTCAACGTTGAGAGTGCTCGGCAGCAGGCTGGTGCTGCCGGACGACAACGCGAACGTCACCGGATACGCGCCCTCGGTCTGACCGGCCGTCACGGTGAGCGCGACGCTCGCCGTCGAGTGCGCGGCGATGCTCAGCGTGCCGGACGACGGGCTGACCGTGACTCCGCTCCCGCTCTCCGACCACTTCACCGAGGCAGCGGTCCCGGTCAGGTTGGACGCGACCAGCTTCGCGCTGCCACCGGCGCCCGGGGCCAGGATCAGCCCGGAACCCGGCGCGGCCGCGGCGACGACGGAGGCCTCACCCGTGGAGTCGGACGGCGGCGCGTCGGTCGGCAGGCTCGCCCAGCTGGTGTTCGGGGTGGTGCCCAGCGTGAACGAGAGCGTGCCGCCCTTGGTGAGCGCGGCGGTCGGCGTGTACGCGTCAGTCCACGATCCGCTGTTCCAGGTCGCCGACTGCACGTACGGGGCCGCGGCCGCGGCGCCGGTGCCGTTTATCGTCAGGCTCTTGCCGCTCGGCAGCTTGATGACCGCCTTCGGGAACAGCGGGCTGCCCAGCGCGAGGGTCGAGGTCCCCGGGGTCTCCGGGTACATGCCCAGCGCGGACCAGACGTACCAGGCGCTCATCTCGCCGAGGTCGTCGTTGCCGGCGAGGCCCGCGGGCGAGTTGGTCCAGATCTGGTCCTGGACCTGGCGAATGATCGCCTGTGTCTTGTACGGCTGGCCGGTGTAGTCGTACTCCCACGGCAGTTCGAGGCTCGGCTCGTTGCTGAAGTCGGCGTAGCCGTTGGAGCCGTCGAGGGACGAGAGCGTCTTGTCGAGGTACGTGCTCGAATAGTTGGCCGCTCCGCCGGCCGCCGCGGCGAGCCCGGCGATGTTGAAGTTCACCATGCCGGTGTACTGCCAGGACGAGCCCTCGACGAAGTCGGTGCCGCTGGACGGGTTGAAGCCCGTCAGCCAGGCGCCGTTGGCCATCCGCGGCTCCATGAAGCCGGACGCCGGGTTGTAGACGTTCGTCCAGTTGTTCGCGCGGCTCGCGAAGGTCGTGTAGTCGCCGGTGTCACCGGTCGCCTTGGCGAGCGAGGCGATGGCGTAGTCGGCCGAGTCGTACTCCAGCTGCGTGGACACCGGTCCGTAGAAGTTGCAGCAGGCGTACGTTCCGTCAGCCGGCAGATAGCCCGGCGCGCCGGAACCGCTGATGTAGTTCAGGCCCGGCCGGTCGTTGTTCTTGGCCGTGGCCTCGGCGACCATGTCCTTGAGCGCGGTCGACGTGCTCCAGTTGCGTGCGCCGAAGGCGTAGTAGTCCGCGAGGATCTCATCGGACGGGTCGCCGACCATGACGTAGGTCTCGCCGCTGTTGTTGGACCACTTGGGGAACAGGCCGGTCTGCGCGTAGTCGTCGAGCATGGACTGGGCCGTGTCGGAAGCGATCTGCGGATCGATCAGCGCTTCGAGCTGCGCCTGGGATCGGTAGATGTCCCAGCCCGAGTAGTTGCCGTATTCGGCTGAATGGCCCGAGTCGACGGTTTGCAGCTTGCCGTCGAAGCCGGGGTACTGGCCGTTGACGTCGCTGACCACGTTCGGGTGCAGCGAGGCGTGGTAGAGCGCGGTGTAGAACACCGTGTCCTGATCCGCCGTGCCGCCCTCGATCCGGATCTGGTCGAGCTGCTTGTTCCACGCGCTCGCCGCCGCGGCCTTCGTCGAGTTGAAGTTCCAGGCAGAGTTCTCGGCCTTGAGGTTGGCGGTCGCGTTCGACGTGGAGACGTAGGACACGCCGACCTTCGCCTGGACCACCTGGCTGTTCGAGGTGTCGAAGGTGACGTAGCCGTCGTTGACCGTGGAGCTCGTGGCCGCCTTTGACAGCGTTGTCTTGGGAACGGCGCCGTGCAGCGTCGGCTTGTTCTTCGGCTCCGCGGAGTTCTTCGACGCCCCGCCGGTCGCGGGCGCCTTGAGGGTCGCGGCGACGGCGTCGGTCCCGTCCGTGGTGAACGGGTGGTCGAAGACCATGTCGAAGTAGACCGTGTACGTGTTCGCCGCGCCGCAGAAGGCGCCGCTGGTGACCTGTCCGGTGACCTCGGTGTCGCTGACGACGTTGAACTGGGTGTTCGCGTCGCCGTTGGCGCTGCCGTTGAGCTTGAAGATCAGGTTGGCCTGCGTCGTGGCCGGGAAGGTGAAGCGGGCCATGCCGGTGCGGGTCGTGGTGGTCAGCTCGGTGGTGACGCCGTTCGACGTCTGCGCCGAGTAGTAGCCGGGCGACGCGCTCTCGCCGGTGTGCGAGAAGGCGTCCGTCGCACCGGTGTCCACGGCGCCGACGGTCGGCAGGATCGGCACGTCGCCCTCGGCCGGGCAGCCCGGCCCGGACATGTGCGTCAGGCTGAATCCGGTGATCGAGGAATCGGTGTACTCGTAGCCGCCGCCGTCGGGGCGGCTCGGGGTGTCCGGGCTCCACTGGACCATGCCGTACGGCATGTCCGCGCCCGGGAAGTCGTCCGCCGAGTTCGTCGTCCCGATGAGGGGATTGACATACGAGGCGGGGTCGGTGACGAGGGCGCTCTTGGATATCGGGGCCCGGGTGACGGCCGAGGCGGCCGGGGCGAGGGTGCCGAGGCCGAGGGTGAGCGCGGCCACGACGGGCAGCGCGGCGCGTATTCGGGTCCTGCGGTTGAGGGTCGACTGATGCGTGGGTCGCAGCGTTGACACGAGGGTGTCTCCTCAGGGATCTGACAACGTTGTCATGCTCGCGTGTGACGATCCCGCAGAACCGAGCGCCTGTCAAGGGATTCTTAAGGTTCGGCGCGCGCCCGGTTCCGGAACCTGCCGAACTAGTTGACTAGACCAATTTTGCGCCGCACCATGCGCCGTAAACGCTTACGGAGCCTCGGGATCCGAGACCCCGCGCGTTACCCACAATCCATCGAGAAGGCGAGAGTGCGCATGCGCATATCGCGCGACAGAAGTACCCGAACACCCATGCTGCGCCGCGTTCTGGCCTGGATAGCGATCCCCGCCATGATCGTCGCGCTGACCGACGCGGTCGTCGTCTCCTCCGCGTCGGCCGCGGTGCCCGGCCCGCCGTCCGGCTGGTCGACCGTCTTCAGCGACGACTTCTCCGGCTCGGCGGGCAGCGGCATCGACTCGCAGTGGATGTACGACACCGGCCAGGGCAACTGGGGCACCGGCGAGATCGAGAACATGACGAACTCGACCTCGAACGTGCACCAGGACGGCAACGGCAACCTGGACATCACCGCGCTCGGCAGCGGCAGCAACTGGACCTCCGGCCGCGTCCAGACCACCAGCGCGAACGTCGGCGCCCCGGCCGGCGGACAGCTCGAGGTCACCGCGTCCATCCAGCAGCCCAGCGGCGGCCTCGGCTACTGGCCCGCGTTCTGGATGCTCGGCCCCGGCCAGTGGCCCGAGAACGGCGATATCGACATCATGGAGGACGTCAACTCCCTGTCGGAGGTCGCCGGGACCGTGCACTGCGGCGTCGACCCGGGCGGCGCGTGCAACGAGCCGAACGGCATCGGCAGCGGCCTGACCGGCTGCGGCGGCTGTCAGTCGGGCTACCACACGTACACGATGATCCTGAACCGGACGAACACCTCGGCCGAGTCGATCACCTTCTACCTCGACGGCAACGCGTACTTCACCGTCACCGAGGGCCAGGTCGGCACGAGCACGTGGCAGGCGGCGTTCGACCACAACCTGTCGATCATCATGGACCTGGCGATGGGCGGCGCCTTCCCGAACGGCGTGTGCGGTTGCACCTCGCCGTCCGGCAGCACGGCCTCCGGCGGCACGATGAGCGTCCAGTACGTCGCGGCGTACACGACCACCGGCTCCTCCAGCGGCGGTGGCGGCGGCCAGGGCACCGGCCAGATCACCGGCTACAACGGCCTGTGCCTGGACGACCGTGGCGCGAGCACCGCGCTGTTCAACCCGGTCCAGGTCTACACCTGCAACGGCACCGCCGCCCAGCAGTGGACGGTGGTCTCGTCGGGCAGCACGCTCCGCGTCTACGGATTGTGCCTCGACATCAACGGAGGCGGCACTGCCGACGGCACGACCGTGGATCTCTACACGTGCAACGGCACCGGAGCGCAGGTCTGGGAACCACAATCGAACGGGCAGCTCTACAATCCACAATCGAATAAATGCCTTGACGATACGAACTACGGAGGCTCGGGCACGCAGTCGCAGATCTGGGACTGCACGGCCAACGACGCCGCCCAGGTCTGGAAGGTCCCCTAGCCGTCCCTGAACAGGGTCGTCCCTGAACACGCTCGTCCCGAACACCCTGGTGCCCCGGCTCCCCGCCGGGGCACCAGCCTCGTGATTGACTGTTTCCATGTCCACCTCCCGCGCCCCGCTGCGCGTCGGGCTCATCGGATTCGGCACGGCGGGCCGCTTCTTCCACGCCCCGCTGCTCTCCAGCACGCCCGGCCTCCGGCTCGCCGCGATCGTCACCTCAGACCCGGCACGCCGCGACGACATCCTGGCCACGTATCCGGACGTCCAGGTCGTCGCGAAGGCCGAGGAACTGTGGCCGCTTGAGCTGGATCTGGTCGTGGTCGCCTCGCCCAACAAGACGCACGTCCCGCTCGCCACCGCCGCGCTCGACGCGGGTTCCGCGGTGGTCGTCGACAAGCCGCTCGCCATCACCTCGGCGGACGGGCGTGCGCTGGTGGAGGCCGCGCAGGCGCGGGGACGGCAGCTGAGCGTGTTTCAGAACCGCCGCTGGGACGGGGATTTCCGCACGGTCGCGCGACTGGTCGCGGACGGCCGACTCGGCGAGGTCCAGCGCTTCGAGTCGCGGTTCGAGCGCTGGCGGCCCAAGCTCAAGGGCGGCTGGCGCGAGCTCGGCGGACGCTCCGAGGGCAGCGGTCTGCTGTACGACCTCGGCAGCCACCTCGTCGACCAGGCGCTCACGCTCTTCGGCCCGGCGGTCAGCGTCTACGCGCAGGCCGACGTGCGTCGAGAGGGCGCGCAGGCGGACGACGACACGTTCATCGCGCTCACGCACGCTTCCGGGGTGCGCTCGCATCTGTGGGCCAGCGCCACCGCCGCCTCGCTCGGCCCGCGCTTCCGTGTGCTGGGATCGCAGGGTGCGTACGTGACGTACGGCCTCGACGGCCAGGAGGACGAACTGCGGGCCGGGCGGACGCCGCGTGACGAGGGCTTCGGCGTGACGCCGCCCGAGCGTTACGGCAAGCTCGGTGCGGAGGGTGCGTTCGAGACGTGCCCGACGCTGGACGGTCGGTACACCGACTACTACGCGGGGATCGAGAGTGCACTGCGCGGCGAAGGCCCGGTGCCCGTGAATCCGAACGACGCAGTCGCCGCGTTGGAGGTCATCGAGGCCGCCCGGATCTCGGCTGACGAGGCTCGGGTGGTGAAACTTTCAGAGGATCAGGTGGTGAAACTCTCATGAGCAAATGGACTGCGAACGATCTTCCGGACCTGACCGGCCGCACGGTGATCGTCACCGGCGCCAACAGCGGAATCGGCCTGGCCACCTGCCGCGCGCTGGCCGGGGTCGGCGCGCACGTCGTGCTGGCGGTACGCGATCTCGACCGCGGGCGCGCCGCCGCCGTGACCGTACCCGGCAGCAGTGAAGTGCGCCGACTGGATCTGGCCGACCTGTCGAGCGTGCGCGAGTTCGCCGCGGGCTGGGGCGACGAGGTCAGCATCCTGATCAACAACGCCGGGATCATGATCGTCCCCGAGGGCAGGACCGCGGACGGCTTCGAGCGGCAGTTCGGCACCAACCACCTGGGCCACTTCGCCCTGACCAATCTGCTGCTGCCGCGGATCACCGACCGCGTGGTCACGGTCTCGTCGCAGGCGCACAAGTGGGATCAAGGCCGGATGTACCTCGACAACCCGAACCTGACCGGCCAGTACACGCCGGCCCGAGCGTATGCCCAGTCGAAGCTCTCGAACCTGCTGTTCACGAGCGAGTTGCAGCGTCGGCTGACGCGAGCCGGCTCGCCGGTGCGTGCGTACGCCGCGCATCCCGGCTACGCGGCCACCTCGCTGCAGTCGCACTCCGGCAGCCGGGTGATGGGGGCGCTGATGCAGGTGGGCAACGCGGTCTTCGCGCAGAGCGCGGAGTCGGGCGCGCTGCCGACGCTCTACGCGGCGACGCAGGATCTGCCGGGTGACAGCTTCGTCGGCCCGGACGGTCTCCGCGAGATGCGCGGCGCACCGAAGCTGGTCGACCGCTCGGCCGCGGCGGAGAACGTTGAGACCGCGGCGAGGCTCTGGGACCTGTCCGAGGAGCTCACCGGCGTCGCGTTCCCGCTCACCGCGCAGAACCCCTGACCTCGCGGAACCCCTGACCCGGTAGGGACGCCCGGCTACTCGCCGAGGGCCTTGCGTCCGGCCTTCTCCCCCGTCAGGTGCGCGTAGACGATCGTGTTGCCGAGATATTCGTGCGCCTTCTTGTCGTAGTCGCCGCCGCAGGTGATCAGGCGCAGCGACGGATAGGGCGTGGGCGCGTAGACCTCGGTGGTCGGGAAGTCCGATTTCGACGCGACCTGGACCTCGTCGATCGTGAACAGCGCGACGCTGTGGTCGGCGCGGGTGACGTCGATCCGCATGCCCGGCTTGGCGAGGCCGAGGTAGAAGAACGCGCCGCGGTAGTCGGACATCAGCGACGAGTCCACGTGCGCGTCGAGGACCGCCGCACCCGGCTGTCCGGGTGCCGGGCCACGGTCGTACCAGCCGGCGACCTTGGCGTTCGCGAGCGAGGGAGTGGCGATCGACCCGTCGTCGTTGAGGTCGACGACGATCACGTCCGCGTCCAGGTTCACGGCCGGGATGGCGATGTGCGTCGGCACGGAGTACGGCATCGGCGCGGGTGCGGCGTGCTTCGCGGCGGGGCTGTTCGCGCTGCTCCCCGTCGTCGGCGGCAGCTTGCCGAGCACGTTCGCCGCGGGACGCGGCGGCCCGCTCGGCCCGTCCGCCCGGCAGAGCTCGGCGACTCCGGCCGACGCCAGCACCACCGCGGCCAGGATCAGCAGCCTGTTGCCCCGCGGTGCGTTCTGGGCGTCGTTCGCCATGTGCGCTCCTCAAGCCTTCGCCAAGGGGCCTTATCACCGGCGGATGAGCTCGATGAACTCCACGTCCCTCGCATGGGCCAAGATCTCGACGAGCGCGTCGGCCATCAGTGTGCTCCCGCGGCCTTGAGCGAGGCCGCGAGGACGGCGATCTGGGTGCGGCGCTCCATGCGGAGCACGGTGAGCACGTGCGAGACGTGGTTCTTGATCGTGCGCTCGGACAGGCCTAGCCGGTCGCCGACCTGGCGGTTCGTCAGGCCCTCGCCGATCAGGTGGACGATCTCCCGGTCGGTCGCGCCGAGGTCTTTGAGCGGATCGGCCTTGGCCGCCTCGCTGCGCATGCGCTCGACCAGGCCGTTGGGTCCGGAGGCGTCGAGCAACGACGCGCCGGCGGCGATCTTGCGCACGGCGTCCACGAGCTCCGTGCCGTGCACCGACTTCAGGACGTAGCCGGCGGCGCCCGCTTCCAGCGCGTACAACAGTGCCGGATCGTCGTTGGACGACGTGAGCATCAGGCACGCGGCGGGCCTCGGCTCGGCGCGGATCTCGCGGCACAGGGTCACGCCGTCGCCGTCCGGAAGACGGGTGTCGAGGAGCACGACGTCGGGTCGCGTCGCCTGGATCCTGGCGAGCGCGTCGACCGCGCGCGCCGCCTCGCCGACGAGCTCCATATCGCCCTCCGGCTCGAGCACCGCCGAGACGCCGCGACGGAGCAACTCCTCGTCGTCGACGACGAACACACCGATCGCCATGCCGCCTCCTGTGCTCGTCGCAGCCGTCAGCCTTCGACCCTGCAATACGGACACGGATATCGTCAAGCTGACACGCGGGGAGTCAGCGCAGGAGTCGGCGCACGGGTCAATACATGGAGTCAGTGCGCGGTCCAGCCGCCGTCGAGCACCAGCATCGCGCCGGTCATATAAGACGAGTCGTCAGAGGCCAGGTACGCGCACGCCGACGCCACCTCCTCGGGCCGGCCGAGGCGGCCGAGCAGCGTGCGCTCCTCGAAGGTCCGGCGCAGCCGGTCGGGGTCGGAGGCCGAAGTGATCACTTCCTGCAGCAGTTGCGTCGAGATCGGCCCGGGGCACAGGGCGTTGACGCGTATCCCGGCCTTGGCGTGGTCCGCCGCGAGCACCCGTGTGAGCTGCACGAGCGCCGCCTTCGACGTGCTGTACGCGGCCGGACCCGGCGAGCCGATGAGCGCGAGTTCCGAGGACATGTTGACGATCGAGCCGCCTCCGCCGCGCTCCATCGCCGGGATCGCGGCCTTCGCGCACAGGAACGCGCCGCGCAGATTCACGCTCATCAGTTCGTCCCATACGGTTCCCCCGCCGTCCAGGACGCTGCCCGCGAACGCGAAGGTGGCGTTGTTCACCAGCACGTCCACCCGCCCGAACTCGGCCTCGACCTCCGCGAACAGGGCCATCACATCCGCCTCGTCCGCCACGTCCGCGTGGATGTACCGCGCCGACGCGCCCGACTCGACCAGCATCCGCGCCTCCGTCGACGCATCGTGCACGTCGGCCAGCACGACCCCGGCGCCCTCCGCCGCGAACCGTCCGGCCATCGCCAGCCCTATCCCGCCCTTCGCCCCGGTGATCACGGCAACTCTGTTGCTCAAGCGCATGTACTCGTCCTCCCCGGTCCGCACCGCGCCCCGGACCGGAATGAGTAGTGGGTTCCGTCCCGTCACCATAGCGGCACTCCGCGTTCCCAGGGCGGGCCGGGCTCCGCCGAACCGTGGTTCGGCCGGGACGCAATTGCAGGCGAAGCGGCGGATCGCGCGTTATCGTGCTGACATGCTCGCTCCGCCTAAGGGCCTGACTGAGGACGCGCTGGCCGCGACGCTCTCGCGCGGTTGGGGGATCGAGGTCGCCGGCCTCGAGTACCGGGCCGTCGGATTCGGCAGCCACCACTGGGAGGTCGTGGAGGCCGGCGGGGCGCGCTGGTTCGTCACGGTGGACGAGCTGGCGCGGCGGCGCGGCGCGCCGAATGAGACGAACGCGCAGGTCCAGGCGCGGCTGGCGGCCGGGATCGGGGCCGCGCGGGCGCTGCGGAACATCGGTGAGCGCTACGACTTCGTGGTCGCGCCGATCCCGTCGTTGGACGGCGCGGTGCTGATTCCGGCACGCGAGGGATTCTGCGTCGCGGTCTATCCGCTGCTCGAGGGCGAGAGCTTCCGCTGGGGCGGGTTCCGCTACGAGGACCAGCTGCCCGCCGTCGTCGCGATGGTGATCGATGTGCACAGCGCTCCGCCTGGGCTGGTTTCCGGAGCGACGGTGGACGATTTCGGGATCCGGATGCGCGGCGAGCTCGACGAGGCCGTCTCGGAGGGCACCGACGTGACGGATCACGGTCCGTATTCGGTCCCGCTCGGCGCCCTGATCACGCACCACGAACGGGCGCTGGTCGCAGCCGTGCGGAAATACGATCATCTGGTCTCCGAGGTCGAGGCCGGGACCCACCGCGTGCTCACGCACGGCGAGCCGCATGCCGGGAACACGATGTTCACCGCGGACGGCTGGAGGCTCATCGACTGGGACACGGCCGAGATCGCCCCGCCCGAGCGCGACCTGTGGAACCTCGACCCCGGCGACGGCTCGGTGCTGCGGCGATACGCCGAGGCCACCGGCTACGTGCCGCGGCACGAGCTGATCGAGCTGTATTCGCTGCGCTGGGACCTCACCGACCTCGCACTTTTCGCCGCGGAGTTCCGCCGCGAGCACGGCGACGACGCCAACACCGCGAAGGCGTGGGTGGCCGTGCAGAGTGTGGTGCACAGCCTGGTCTCGGCGGTCGGGCAGTCGGCGGGATGACTGGATCGTTCCGCTCTCGGACCGGATTCGATCTACCGCGCGGCGCGGGCCGACGGAGACAATCGCTGCATGTCCTCCAAAGCTTTGATCGTCATCGACGTCCAGGAGTCCTTTCGGCAGCGGCCGATCTGGGCCACGATCTCCAACCCCGACATCGTGCACGACGTGAACCGTCTCGTGGCGCACGCGCGTGCGGCGGGAGACCTGGTCGTGTGGGTGCTGCACTCCGAGCCGGGCAGCGGCGGAGTGTTCGACCCGGCTTCCGGGTTCGTGCGCTACCAGGACGGCCTCGCGCCCGAGCCCGGTGAGCCGGAGATCCGTAAGACCTCGCACAACGCGTTCACCACGACGAATCTCGCGCAGATCCTGACCGAGCACGGCGTGCGCGAGGTCGCGATCTGCGGCATCCGGACCGAGCAGTGCTGCGAGACCACCGCCCGGCTCGCGTCCGATCTCGGGTACGCGGTCGCCTTCGTCACCGACGCGACGGCCACGAATCCGATCCCGCATCGTGAGTTGCTCGAATCCCTCGACGACCCCGACGAACTGACGGCCGAGCAGCTGTCCGCCGATCCGCGCACCCTGTCCGTCGAGGACGTGATCGAGCGGGTCGAATACGCGCTGGCGGGCCGCTTCGCCCGGATCGCGACGGTTGACGAGGTGCTGTCCGGCGCAGTCGCCGAGGCCGGAGTACGCTGACCGGATCGTGAAGGTCGTCTTCCTGCTCGTGCCGCGGCTGCACCTGCTGGACCTCGCCGGTCCGGCCCAGGTGTTCTCGACGGCTGCCGATTTCGGCTATCCGTACGAACTGTTGTACGTGGCCGAGCAGGAGGAGGTCGCGACCGCGCAGGGCCTCCGACTGCGCGCCGAGACCACCTGGCCCGAGCTCACCGCCGAGGACCTGATCCTGGTGCCGGGCAGCGGCCTGCCCACGCTCGCCACCGGACCGCGTCCGCAGCGTGCGACGCTGGATCGGCTCGTCGCGCACCACGCCGCCGGGGGCTCCGTCGCCAGTGTGTGTTCGGGCGCGGACATCCTCGGCCAGGCCTGTCTGCTCGACGGCCGCCGCTGCACGACCCACCACGAACTGCAGGACGAACTCGCCCGACGCTACCCGAGCGCCCGCGTCGAACGGGATGTGCTGTACGTGCTCGAAGACCGCGTCGTCACGTCGGCCGGAATCGCGAGCGGCATCGACCTCGCGCTGCACCTGCTGGCGACGCGGCACGGACCCGCCGCCGCCGCGCGCGTGGCCCGCGACATGGTCGTCTACGCGCGGCGTACCGGCGACGAGTCGCAGAACAGCGCGATGCTCAGGCACCGCTGGCACCTGCGCGACGCCGTGCACCGCGCACAGGACCAGATCGACGCCCATTACGCCGAGCCGCTGCGGCTGACCGAACTGGCCGCGGTGACCGGCGTGAGCGAGCGCACCCTGACCCGGCAGTTCGCGGAGAGCACCGGCCTCACGCCGCTGCGGTACCAGCAGACGCTCCGGGTCGAACGCGCCGAGCATCTGATCAGCCACGGCGAGACCGTCGAAGCCGCGGCTCACGCCGTGGGCTTCGCGGACGCCCGGATGCTCCGCCGGCTCCGGGCGCGCGCCCCCTTGCGCACATAAAAGTGATATCACTATGCTAGCTATCTACGGGACGTGCAGGACGCCCCGGGGTTCTCGAACGAGGGCGGCGAGCTGCCATGAGCACACCCATCACCACGACCGGCCGAGTGCCGGTGGTCCCGGTCAGCGAGCGCGAGCAGTCCAGCCTCGCCGGCATCCCGATGCTGGTCCTCGGCATCGTGCTGCTCGGCGGCGGCATCGCGCTGCTGGTCCTCCACAAGACGGCCACGGTCGCGCCCGGGCTCGTCGTGCTCGTGGCCGCCGTGCTCGTCCTCAAGGGCCTGACCCCGGTCTCGCCGGGCCAGGCGCGGGTGGTCGCACTGTTCGGCCGCTACCTCGGCACCGTCCGCACCACCGGGCTGCGCTGGGTGAACCCGTTCACGACGCGCCAGCGCGTGTCCACCCGGATCCGCAACCACGAGACGCAGACGCTGAAGGTCAACGACGCGGACGGCAACCCGATCGAGATGGCCGCGGTCGTGGTCTGGCAGGTCGAGGACACCGCGAAGTCCGTCTACTCGGTCGAGGACGCGCGCGACTTCGTGACCACACAGGCCGAGACCGCGGTGCGGCACATCGCCGGGCACTACCCGTACGACTCGCGCGGCATGGACCGGATCTCCTTGCGGGACAGCGCCGACGAGGTCACCTCGCAGCTGTCGACGGAGCTCTCGCAGCGGGTCATGGCGGCCGGAGTGGCCATCATCGAATCACGCATCACGCGGCTGTCCTACGCTACGGAGATCGCCCAGGCGATGCTGCGCCGCCAGCAGGCCGACGCGATCGTCGCCGCGCGCGAGCGGCTGGTGGAGGGCGCGGTGGGCATGGTGCGCAGCGCGCTGCGGCAGATCGACGAGGAGCACCTGGTGGAGCTGGACGAGGAGCGGAAGGCTTCGATGGTGAGCAACCTGCTGGTGGTGCTGTGCAGCGACCAACCGGTGGCTCCGGTGGTGAACACCGGCACGCTTTATCAGTGAGCTGTTATGCCCGAGCGCAAGAACATCCTGCTGCGGCTCGACCCGGCGGTCCACGACGCCCTCGCGCGCTGGGCCGCCGACGAGCTGCGCAGCACCACCGCCCAGATCGAGTTCCTGCTGCGGCAGGGTCTGGCCCAGGCGGGGCGGCTGCCCCGGGAGGTCGGCGGAATGCCGCGGCGCGGGCGTCCGCCGAAGCCGGCGGAGCCGCCCGCGGCCGACGAGGATCCCCCGACACCCGCATGACCTGCGGTGTTCGACAGCCGGTCACTCTGCTGCCAGAATAGTGAGCGGAGGGGAGTATTCCCCCGACGATCCGGTCGTCACCACGGATCGGCCTCATGGCCGGTCCCGGCCGGTCGGCCCGCTCTCTGACAGCGGGTGGAAGAGACCTCCGGCGATGTCTCGAACGCCGGAGGAATACCATGCACATCCCCTTCTGGGTCTGGGCGGCCACCGTCGCCGGCCTGCTCGTGCTGATCGCCGCCGACTTCCTGGTGGGACGCAAGCCGCATCGCGTCGGCCTGCGCGAGGCCGCGCTCTGGGGCGTCTTCTGGGTCGCGGCCGCCGGCGCGTTCTGCGCGGGGCTGTGGTGGCTCGGCGGCTCGCGGGCGGCGGGCGAGTTCCTCGCCGGCTACGTGACCGAGAAGTCCCTCTCGGTCGACAACCTCTTCGTCTTCGTGCTGATCATGACGCGCTTCGCGGTGCCCGCCGAGCTACGGCAGCGGGTGCTGCTGGTGGGCGTGCTGCTCGCGCTCGTGCTGCGGACGGCGTTCATCGCTCTCGGCGCCGCCGTCGTCGCCTCGTTCACCTGGGTCTTCTTCATCTTCGGCGCCGTGCTCGTGTGGACGGCCTGGAAGCTGGTCAGCGGCGGGGGCGCGGCCGAGGAGGAGTACCACGAGAACGCCCTGCTGCGCCGCGTGCGCCGGACGCTGCCGAGCACGACGGACTACCGCGGCACGCGGCTCTGGGTGCGGGCCGGCGGTCGGCGCCTGGTCACGCCGCTGCTGGTGGTGATCGTCGCGATCGGCACCACGGACCTGCTGTTCGCGCTGGACTCGATCCCGGCGATCTTCGGCCTGACGAAGGACCCGTACATCGTCTTCACCGCCAACGCCTTCGCCCTGATGGGACTGCGGCAGCTGTACTTCCTCATCGGCGGGCTGCTCGACCGTTTGATCTATCTGTCGTACGGGCTGGCGGCGATCCTGGGGTTCATCGGAGTGAAGCTGGTCCTCGAGGCGCTCCCCTCGGTGGGCCTGCGCCCGCCGCACATCTCGACGACGCTGTCCCTGGCCGTCATCGGCGGCGTCCTCGCCGTGACCGCCGCCGCGAGCCTCATCGTGGCGCGGCGGCGGTCGACGCGGATCGAGGTCGAAGAGCCTCAGCCCTCACCCTCGTGCTCATCGTGACCATAGCCCTGATCATCGTTCGCGATGGCCAGGCGCTCCTTGCGCTTTCGCCACCATTCCGTTCC